>JAJZCP010000120.1 GCA_021846065.1 Acidobacteriota bacterium | reverse complement strand
GGTCCACTCCGTTCTTGCCCGTCACCCGCACAACCAGTACATGTTCCCCGGCCGGAACCCCCACCACGTCGTAGTTGGCCACTTCATGATTGCGATAAAATGCGAGTCCATACTCCATATCCCGCCGCACGCGAAAGACCGCAATCGTCTCATCCGCTGGAACCATCTTCGCCAGTCGTTCCGCCAGGGGTCGAGCCGAGTACGTCCGATCCAGCAGATGGATCGTGCCCTTGCTTGCCTCCAGCGCCGGCAACCCAAAGAATGGACCCACTCCATATAGAAAAAGCAGCAGCCCAACCATGACCAGGCTTGTCGTCACACGCAGCCGTTTCAACCCCCAGCGGCCAACCGCCACCAGTTGCAGAGCCGCCGCCGTCAACCCCGCCAGCGCCGCTACGCCCATCGTCTCCATCGCAGGAATCTGATGTGTCCCATGCCCCACAAACCACGGTCCCAGCAGGACGGCCGTCGTTGCAAAGCCCACCAGCAGCGCATGCCCTGCCAGCACTCCGCGCCCCAGCCCACGCTCTCGCGAGCGAAACAGATAATCGCCGGTCAGGATCATCATCGGCGGAATCGAAGGCAAAATGTAGCCCGGCAGCTTCGACTGCGACAGCGAAAAAAACACAATCGGAATCAGCGCCCACAACACCAGATACTCTGGAAACGCATCGCCGGGCTGGCTCTTTGCCACCTGATCCGGCGTCGAGTGACGCAGTCGCCACTCCTTCACCGAAGTCAGAATCCCGTCCCACAGCGCCCGCATCGACACCACCGTCCACGGCATCGTCGCAACCACCACTACCACCAGGTAGTACCAGAACGGCTGCTCGTGCTGATACCGATTCGTGGCAAAGCGTTCCAGATTATGTTGCAGGAAAAACTCCACAAAAAACGTCGGATTTTCTCGCTGCACCGCCACAAACCACGGCAGCACAATCGCAAAGTAGAGCAGTACCCCGGGCCACCACAGCGACTTCTTCAGAATCCACCACTCCCGCCGCAGCGCCGCAAACGCTCCGATGATTAGCAGCGCCAGAAACGGCGCCACCGGCCCCTTGGCCAGCGTTGCCAGTGCCGTGAAGAAGTAAATATCCACTAGCCAGAACTTCGACCGTGTCTCATACCACGCATACCAGCCCAGCATCCCGATGCAGAACGGGGCCGCAAGCTGCATGTCCGTAGAGGCCCCGCGAGAAAAACTCAGAATCCCCACGCATGTTGCCGTGATCAGCGCCGCGTCCAAATGCCCGCCGCGACGGAAGCTCCGCATGTGCAGATAGGTCAGCCCCACCAGCCACAGCGCAAAGCTCACGGAAGGCAGCCGCGCCGCCCAGTCCGAAACCCCAAACTCCCGAAAGACATACATCGCACGCCAATAGTAGAGCGCTGGCTTTTCCAGCCAAGGACGCCCATAGAGATACGGCGTCACGCACGCCGACAGCTCCCCGCGCAGCGAGTGCGCGTGCAGCAGCTTGGCCAGCATCTCATGCGCAATCTGCGCATAGCGCGGCTCATCAGCGCCCACCAGTCCCAGCCCCGCGCCACCCAGCAGCGGCACCACCCCATAGAGCGTAAAAAACGCCATGAACAGTAGCAGACTGGCAATCTCCCGCCAGGGAATCTGCGACGGCAGCTTCGGCCATCCGCCTGCATTCGAGTTGGTCATGGGTTCGTTCAACGGAGTTCGTTCAAGTGGGTTCGCTCAGGTCGAGTCAGTTGAAGACGGGGCAGTTCCGGGCCAAAAAGATCAGGGATGACTCCCGCACAGCTTTGGGCATCGCACGCACACTCATTCGGCCAAACCGGGGAAATCCGGCCCGTAGATAAGGCTACCAGATTTTCCGCGCTCTCTTGCAATCTCTCGACCGGCGGCACATCCGGATTACGCTCTCCCAATGCCGAAAACCCAGACCCTCTGACGAGTTTCCCGATATCTTCCGGAGCGATTTTTTCAGTGGTCTCCACTCAAACATTTCCATGCCACGCGCTCTACCTCATCGCAGGCCATGGACAGGCCATCTTCAGCTTGCAACCGGGCGGAGACTTCAGCGGCATGGCTGGCGAAGCTGAGGTTGTGCAGCAGATCCCGGAGAGCGGCAGTGGCCGACTCCACGCCTTATTTGCTGCGGGCGAGCGTGAGTCCCGCGCCAAGCCGCTGAACCCGCGCGGCATTGTCCGGCTGGTCCCACCCGTAAGGAACGATGAGTTGAGGAACGCCCGCAAGCAGCGCCTGCGCCGTGGTTCCGGATCCACCCTGATGGACGATCACGGCTGCGTGAGGAAAGATCTCGGAGTAGGGCGCGTAGGGCAGTGCGAGCGCACTCTGTGAGGACAGGCTCGGATCGGCGCCAAGCAGAACGACCCTGCGTCCAAGTCTCTGAGCTGCGGCAAGACTGGAGGCGTAGAAACTTCCGGGGTTGTGAACTGCCGTCGATCCCAGGGTGAAGACAAGAGGCGCATCGCCGTCGGCAAGAAAAGCTTTGAGTCCGGTGTTGTGGTGGGTGCGACTTGAATCGCGATCAAAAAAGACAAAGCCGGATTGCACCGTCTGCGGTGGCCAGTCTGGCTGACGCATGGAAAAAGCTGGCGAGAAAAGCGCAAGGACAAGCTCGGGCGAGAATTTATCGCGAAAAACCGGATCGCATGGAACGGGCAATCCAAGCTCGCCGCGGAGTTGGCGAACGGGATGCCACCAATGTCGCGTGGCAAGCCGTGCCAGATTGAGGCCGGCGCGATAGATGCGCCAGTCCAGCCTGCGCAGATGGATCAGCTCAGGCATGTTCACCAGTATCGATGGATCGTGAGCGGAAAAAAGGAGCAAGGCGACAGAATGGCCGAGATTCACGGAAGGCGGAGCGTTTCGACCACAAGCGGCGCGGCGTAGACCAGTTCCCCGGCGATCATCAGGTCCGCGTTCGTGGCGGCAGCGAGGAGGTCGTCGCAGGTCTCGCGCAGGTGGGGCAGAATGAGCCTGCGGAAGAGAATTTCAGGTCCGGTTTTCAGCTCTTCGCACTGCGCAATGAGGGACTTGTCGGTTGGGTTCCAGTTCGGACGCATGGAGCGGAAACCAAGGCCCAGCATCTCCGCTTTTTCGCGACAGTACTCCGTCGAAGCAATCGTGACGATATGACCCCGTCGCTGGAGTTCCTGTCCGAGCGCCAGCATCGGGTGCAGGTCTCCCAGCGAGCCGATGGTGGCGAGCAGAATACGCATTGGCCCTGTAACGGGACTATCTCTCTGCAGCCGCCGCTGTCGCGCGGCGCAGCGCGCGCAGAATCTCTTCCGTCGCCGCAGACATCGGTCCGTCCAGCGTGCAGCCGGCTGCGTTTTCGTGTCCGCCGCCTCCCAGCCGTTCGGCAATCGAGGCCACGTTCACGCGCGCCTTCGGTCCCTTGCTGCGCAGGCTCAGCCGGAAGCGGCCTTCCGGCAGTTCGCGCAGAAACACCGCCGCCTCCACGCCTTCAATCGACAGCGCATAGTTTACGAGGCCCTCGCAATCTTCCTCGCTTGCGCCCGTCGTCCGCATATCCTCGTCGGAAACGCTTAGCCACGCCAATCCGCCTTCGCTGCGCAGCGTCGCCAGCGCGCGGCCCAACAGCTCCATCTTGGCCAGCGGCACAGCAAAGTAAACATCGCGTGCAATGGCCACAGGATCGGCTCCGGCTGCCACCAACTCCCCCGCCAGCGCAAACGTCGAAGCCTCGATTCCGCCGTAGCAGAACCCGCCCGTATCCGTTAGCAGCGTCACATACAGACACGTCGCCATCTCCGGCGTCACACGGCAGCCCGCGCCCACCACCAGCCGATGCACCAGTTCCCCCACCGAACACGCCGTCCGATCAATCCAGTTCAGCGTTCCATATGCGCGCCCGCTCGCATGGTGATCGATATTGATCTGCGGATACGCCTCCAGTCCGATCAGCCGCGTGCGCGCCAGCCCGTCGCACTCCAGCACAATCGTCGCGTCGTACAGTCCATGCACACCAATCATTGTCTGGATACGCTCGGCTCCCGGCAATCCCCGATACACCGCCGGCACGCGATCGGCCGTCACCAGGTCCACATGCTTGCCCATCTGCTCCAGCAGCATCCCCATCGCCAGCATCGATCCGACTGCATCCCCGTCTGGACGCGAGTGAGAGCAGACCACAAATCGCTCATTCTCTCGAACAAAATCCAGAATCGCTCGCGCCTCGGCTGGCAGCAGCATCGGAACGGGTTCGCGCACAGAAATAGACGCCGTCTCATGCCGCGCCGACTCTGCCGCGCGCTCTTTCATCCTGCGAATTGGCTGAAACAGTGCCATTCCTGATTACTGTCCGGGTTGAATCCGCTGCCGGGATTAACTCGCCGCCGTCTGCCCTTCTGCTTGCTTTCGCGCTCGTTTTTCCGCACGGTGCAGCAGTTCATCAATCCGTCCCTGCAACTTTTCCTTGCGGTCCACATGAAAACTCAACTCCGGCACCCGCTGCAATCCCATCCGTTCCTTCAGCTCATGACGGATGAATCCCTTCGCTGCCAGCAGTGCCGTCAGCGTCTGCTCTTCCGCGGCTTCGTCGCCATCCACGGACAAAAACACACGCGCCGACTTCGACGCCGGATTCATCACTACTTCTGTCACATAACAGAAGCCGATCCGGGGATCCGACAACTCACCCTCCAGCATCGATCCAATCTCTTCCTTCAAGCCCTCGGCCACGCGGCCTCGATGATATATCCGAGTTCTCGGCTCCGCCATCTTCGTCCGCCTCTCGCTTTCCGTATTCCTCAGAATAGCAAAAAAACAGATCTCGCCTGCTCTTGACGGTTTCAGTCCACCATCTCCAATCGCCCAGCCACTCCCAGCGCCGCTACCAGTTCCTCGGCAATCCCCGGCGCTGCGGCAAAGACAAAGTTCCCCTTGCGTAGCGCATCCCCACCCAGAAATTGGTTCACACGCGCGCCTGCTTCTCTCGCCATCACCATCCCCGCCAGCCAGTCCCAGGCATACATATGCAGCTCCACGCAGGCATCCACGCGCCCGGCAGCCACCTGTGCAGCCGCCAGAGAACCTGATCCTGCACCACGTACACCAAGCCCAGCCTCCATCCCTCGACGCAGCATCTCCAGATACTCCGCCTTGGGCTGCCGCGAAGCCCATCCCAACTCCACCAGCGAGCGATCCAGTCGTGTCGCCGTCGAAACTCGCATCCGCTCCCCATTGAGCCACGCGCCTTCACGCTCAGCCGCGCTATACAGCTCGTCCACCATCGGCGCATAGATCACGCCCACAGTTGCCCGCTCTGTTTCAGCCTGCTCCGTCCCAGCTCGCTCCGTCTCTCCTCGCTCGACCAGCGCAATCGAAACGCAGAAGTGCGGAATGCCTCGTGCGAAGTTGGATGTCCCATCAATCGGGTCCACCACCCACGTATGCCCAGAGACTTCGCCGCCACCCTCCTCGCCCAGCATCGTGTCCGTCGGAAACGCAGCCAGTAGGCGCTCCCGCACCATCCGTTCGACCTCGCCATCGGTCGCCGTCAGATAATCCTGTGGTCCCTTAAACTGATACGCCA
>JAJZCP010000119.1 GCA_021846065.1 Acidobacteriota bacterium | reverse complement strand
GGTGAACCCGTCCTAAGACGGTGGGACTCCCCGCGGTTCATTAGGCATCCCGGACTGGCGGGCACGGCACACAGAACCGATTGTTCGAGTCGAGTCCCTGTTCGTTGAATGTTGGTTCAACCAGCAGTTATTTTCCTACCTGCTTTGCAGGCCGGTCTCTGGTTGGATGCTAGGGCATTGCGCTCGGATTGGCAAGCCGCACCCATTTCTGGCCCATCTGCAGGGCGGAATACCCATCCTGCAACGGCCTGCCAGACGGTACAATTACCCACAGAACCGTGCGTTTTCCCTGCATCGTCAGTCCTCACGCTTCCCGGAGAGCTTGCTCATGATCGGCACCATCTACAAGTGTGAAATCTGCCAGACCGAAAGCTCCGCACCCAATCGCTGGTATGTCATCCACTGCTCGGACGCGCGGCTTCAGGTCTGCAAATGGGCCAGCGAAGAGGCTGATCGGCCTCACGCGCTCCACTTCTGCGGCGAAGCCCACGCACAGGTCTACATCAGCCGATGGTTTGAATCCTTCTGCGGCTCGCCTGATCTCCGCAATCCTCACGCATAATCGTTGGAAACACCGGATCGAGATTTGCCCTGCGGTAGCGACTTTAGGAACCGGAGGCCGTATCGAGTACGCTTTCCAGAATTCCGCTCAGCCGCCGTGCCCGCTCCAGCAGTTCTTCCCTGGAGATGCTCGTATCCGCATGCGCCTCTGCTGATAATCCCGCCAGGCGCTCCTCGGCGCGCATCAGCGCATCGGCCAGATTCAGCGCGGCCAACACTGCCACCCGCAGCGAATCCACTGTGCGCCCCTGCGCCGAAACTGCGCGCATCTGCTCATCCACCCTCGCCGCCAGTCTGCGCACACGCGCCAGATCCGTGCCTGCAAGATGATACTGCTGGTCATAGATCTCGACAGTGACAAACTCCTGCCCATCCATGCGTTCCGCCGTCATCGCTTACACCTTGGTCTGCGCAGCATCATGCAGTGCCATCTGCACTTCCGGCTGTCGGTGCTCGTCCGGCTTTCCGCTTGACTCCAGCGCGTCAAATTGGCTCAGCATCCTCTCCACTCTCTCGCGCACCATCTGCCGTTCAGCACGTAACGCGGCCACTTCATCGTGTAACACCGCCATCTCGCGACTCAACTGCTCCGCCAGCGGAGCGGCAACGGTCAGCTCTGTTTCGAGCTTTGCACAGCGAGCCTCTGCGGCCGTGCGCGCAGCTCGCTCAGCCTTCACCATCTCCACCGCACGCAATACGCGCGCTTCCAGCGCGGCAAACGCATCGCTGCCAAAGCCACTTCTCTCGTCCAGACCATTCATCTCCAGCAGCATACTCTCGTTCGCTCTCCGCCTCCAGCTTTCCGCTGAAAACTTTCTAACTTTTTCACTGCGAATCGTGGCTCATTGCAATCCATTGCCGGATTCAGCACGCAACCGGCCGCCCAGCTTCTCCGCTGCCGCCACAATACGCGCGGCAAACTCCTGCAATTCGTCTTCACGCAATGTACGATCCGTGGCCTGGAAGGTTGCGCCCAACAGCAGCGCAAAGCTCTCGCCCGGAATACCGGCACCAGCCGTCAGCACTTCTCGCGCGCTCCACTCCGTCATCTCCCCGATATTCAGCTCCGCTAAAGCGCTATCGAGCGCCGCCCAGTTCACCCGCCGCGGCATCAAGAGAGAAAAATCTCGCCGAACCGGCTGATAGCGGGAAATCTCGCGGCTCTTCGGCTTGCGCAGTGGCACTTCCTGAAGCCGGTGCAAATATATCTCGGCGACCAGCACACGTTTTTTCAGTTTGCGCTCGGCTGCCAATCGAGGATGTAACTCGCCCAGCCATCCTGCCGCCATCCCGTCTACCGTGAGACGCGCAGCACGCCAGGGATGGAGCCACTCCGGTGTCAGTTTCTCTTCGGGTGCAAACTGGTCAAAGTAGAAGCTCCGCGCTGCAAAGCACTCCACCACCTGCTCCACCATGCCCTTCAAATCAAAAAAATCCAGATCTCGCCTCTGCGCAAAGACACCCTCGGTCGCGTCACCCCCGGCCAGCCCTAGCGCCAAAGCCGTCCGTTCTTCCACGCGGTCCGGCGATCCGCCAAATACCGTGCCCATCTCAAACAGCCGCACATCCGCGACATCGCGATGCAAATTGCCCGCCACCATCGCCAGCATGCCCGGCATCAGCGAAGGGCGAAGCATCCCTGCTTCAGCGCTCAACGGATTGCCCAGCTCGACTGCCATGCCGGGCTGCGGCTCAAAGAGATGCGCTTCATCCATCGAGCAAAAGGTGCTCCCTATCGCCTGATGCAGCCCTGCTGCTCGCAGCTTGACGCTCACAGCGGCTTCGACCTCTGCCTCACTACGAACCTTCACAGAACCAACAAACGCCGGCAGTGTATTGGCAAACTGGTTGTAGCCATAAACGCGCGCAACCTCTTCAATCAAGTCGATCTCGCGCTCCACGTCCAACCGCCAGCTTGGCAGCGTCACCTGCCACTGGGCGCTGTCCGCTGATGATGGTTGGCGCCGTAGTTCGCATCCCAATCCCCGGAGCACAGCCTCGACCGTCGTCGCGCTGATTCCTTCCGGCTCGACCGTCTTGCCCAGCAGTCGATGCACCTCGCTCAACGCCAGCGCAATCGGCTCGCGGCACGCCGTCCGCTTTTCAATCGTGGCCACCCGAACATCGATCATCTCGCCTTCGACAGAACCGCCGTTTTCCAGCAGCATCGCGGAGACAATCTCCGAAGCCAGCGGCGCGGCATTGAAATCGGCTCCTCGCTCAAATCGGTGAGATGCGTCTGTGTGCAAACCATGCCGTCGCGCCGTGCGCCGCACCGCCATCGGATCGAACCATGCAGCCTCGACGAGAACGTTGGTTGTCGCCGGAGTAATCATCGTCTGCCAGCCACCCATGACGCCCGCCAGCGCCAGCGGCTTCTCTGCGTCGGCCACGATCAGGTCTTCCGGATCGAGCGTTCGCTCCACACCATCCAGCGTCTTCAGCCTCTCGCCTTTGCGTGCGCGCCGCACCACAATCCCGCCCGTGATCCGATCCAGATCAAAGGTATGCGTTGGATGCCCCATTGCAAGCCACGCAAAGTTCGACGCATCCACGGCATTCGAAATCGGCTTCTGTTCAAGCAATGTAAACATGCGCGCAGCAAACTCGCTCATTGGTCCGCGAACCTCGCCGGTCGGCACAATCCTGACATCGCGCAACACGCGCGCCGTGAATCGCCCACAGGCATCCTCCGCTTCTATGCGGACTGGAATCGGCTCAACGGAAGGCCGCAAGGCGGGCATCTGCACGGTAATCGTTGGCAGGGGCAATCCGTAGATCGTCGCCGCTTCACGAGCCACCCCGTAGTGGTTCATGGCATCGACGCGGTTGGTCGTGATATCCATCTCAAACAGCGAACCATTGCCCGCGCCCAGATCGTGAATCCCCTCCACGGCAATGCCCCGCAATGTCAGATCCTCACCCAGTTGCGCGTCTGAAACCGTCAACTGCGGGAGCAATGTGCGAAGCCAGATCGTCAATATCTTCATGCGAACTGCTCCAGAAAGCGCATATCGCCAGCATAAAACTGTCCGATGTCGCTCACTCCATACTTCATCATCGCGATCCGCTCCACACCCATGCCGAATGCAAAGCCGCTGATCTTGCGCGCATCGTAATCCGGCTGTTTTTCCGCGGCAAAGGCAAAGACTGCCGGATCCACCATCCCGCAACCCAGCAGTTCAATCCAGCCCGAGTGCTTGCACTTTCTGCAGCCCTTGCCCGCGCAGAAGATACAGGAAATCTGCACATCGGCGCTCGGCTCGGTGAACGGGAAAAACGAAGGGAAGAATCGCGTTTTGACAGACGAACCAAAGAGCGCCTTCATTGCATAATCCAGCGTCCCCTTCAAATCGCTGAACGTGATGCCAACATCCACGCATAACCCCTCCACCTGATGAAAAACCGGGGAGTGCGTTGCGTCCGCCGCATCGTTGCGATGCACCTTGCCCGGAATCACAATCCGCACCGGCGGCGCTTGCTGTTCCATCGTGCGCATCTGCACCGGCGAGGTATGCGTTCGCAGCAGCAGCCGATCCCGCTGGCTGCGCCGTTCCTGTCCCGCAACCACGAGCGTGTCCTGTGTATCGCGCGCCGGATGTCCGGGCGGAAAATTCATCGATTCGAAGTTATAGAAATCCGTCTCCACCTCCGGTCCAACTCCCACCGAATAGCCCAGACCGGCAAAGATCGTCACCAACTCGTTCATCGTCCGCGCAATCGGATGCTCAGCACCCATTCGTCGTCGTGTGCCGGGCAACGTCACATCCAGCCGCTCATGGCTCAGCGCCTCATCGCTCCAGCCGGTGTTGCGGCTCCGCGCCACAGCCTCGTCCAGCAGGCCCTCCACCACGGTCTTCAGCGCGTTGAATCGCTGCCCAAGCAGCCGCTTTTGCTCCACCGGAGCACGCTGCAGCCATGCCTCCGAGAGCAGCTTCAGCCTGCCCTGTTTGCGGCCCAGCCACTCCAGCCGGAAGTTCTCGACAGCCTCAGCCGTGGTCAGTTCAGCAGCACCGCTGCGTGCCTCTGCTTCCAGCTTCTCGAACTCCGACGCATCCACGTTCCGCGCCGAGAGATTCGGGGCCTCGACATTCGCGTCCCGATCGTCCATTTTCTTTGTCATCATGCGTAATGGCCAGAATAAACTACCCCTCGCCATCACCCCAACCATCCCTGCGTCAATACGCTTCACACTGCTCCACGAATGGGGGCAAATCCGTATTCCCTGCATCCAAATTCTCCGCGGAATCATCCAACGAACGACGCCATCGACAAACACTCTTCACAAAACACTTTCCCAGGAGCTGACCCACATGAAGATGAGCGGCAACACCATCCTGATTACCGGCGGAGGCGGCGGCATCGGTCGCGGTCTGGCCGAGGCCTTTCACTCGCTCGGCAACCGCGTCCTCATCACCGGACGCCGCGCCGCCATGCTCGAGGCCGTCGCCGCAGCCAATCCGGGCATCGAGCCTATCCTTCTCGACATCGACAACCCCGCCCAGATTGCCGCCGTGGCAGCGCAGATCATGGATCGCTTTCCATCCCTCAACGCCGTGATCCACAACGCTGGCATCATGCGTAACGAGCGCCTGCTTGACGGCAACGTCGCTGATGCCGAAGCGATCATCTCCACCAATCTTCTCGGACCGATCCGGCTCACCGCGGCCCTGCTGAACCATCTTGTCGCTCAGCCCGCGGCCACACTCATGACCGTCTCCTCCGGACTCGCCTTTGTTCCGCTCGCGCTCACCCCCACCTACTGCGCAACCAAGGCCGCCATTCACTCCTGGACACAGTCGCTGCGCTATCAGTTGCGAAACACCGCCGTACAGGTCATCGAGCTGCCGCCACCGTATGTCCAAACCCAACTGATGGGCGAACGTCAGGCGTCTGACCCGATGGCCATGCCGCTTCCACAGTTCATCAGCGAGGTCATCGCGCTCCTGCAAAGCCAGCCGGCTGCCACCGAGATTTGCGTCGAGCGCGTCAAGATGTT
>JAJZCP010000004.1 GCA_021846065.1 Acidobacteriota bacterium | reverse complement strand
ATTGAACAGCCTGAATCGACCACTGCCGCTGAATAACTTTGCCACGCGCTTCAGTGGCAACTGGATGGCGTTCGATTCATTCCAGACGGAGCTTGGGATGCGCGGTGCGGATCATCAGGCGCGCGCGGCTGCTGAGATTGCCACGCGAGCCGATCAGCAGCTTGCCTGGCGAGTGGCTGAAGCATACGTAGGGGCTTCGCTGGCGGTGCGCAATGAACAACTGACCGAGGAACAGACACGTACAGCAGAGGCCATGCTCGATGCCAGCCGGACGCGCGTCGAGGCCGGTACTGCGGTTGCAGCGGACGAATTGAGCGCGTCTACCGCGCTGGCTGCTCGCCGGGAGGAGCAGATTGCCGCCGAAGGAGCACTGGGCACGGCCTGGGCGCAACTGGAGCAAGCCATCGGAGCGCCGATTCCGGATGCGGAGCGAAGGCTGGACGTAATCGCGGAGAAGACAGACGATCTGCCATCGCTGGCTGATGCCGTGGCGCTGGCGCTGCGCACGCGCAAGGATCGCGCGGCGCTTGCCGAGCAGCTTGCCGCGGCCCGGACGGGTGTGACGGCAGCGCACGCCGCCTTTGGCCCCACCGTAGCTGCATTTGGAAGCTGGGAGCAGGATCGCGGCGCATTCACGGGAAACAGCGGAAACAACTGGATGGCCGGGGTGCAGGTCCATCTGGATCTGTTCCCGGCGGCGCGGCGGCAGCAGCTTGCAGCATCAAAGATTGCACTTACGCGTACGGTGGCTGCAAGCGAGTCAGCGGACAATCAGATTCGCATGGAAGTAACGCGCGCCTGGTATGCGCATCGGACAGCGAGCGAGCAGGTGCAAGTGGCGCGCGCGGCGATGAGCGAAGCCGCGGAAAGTCTGCGAATTTTTCGAGATCGCTACGACGCGGGATTGGCGACGATGACGGATTTGCTACGCGTCGAAGACGCAGAACGGCAGGCACAAAACGCATATCTCCAGGCGGTCGGAGGCAATGCATTGTCCTGGATTGATTTTCAATTTGCGATGGGCACGTTGGACCCATTGCAGCATGCCCTGGGCGTGACGGTGGCACAATCTGCTTCTGATCGACCGACCCATGTTTCTTCTTTGCAACCGACAACTTTGCACGAGGCTAAGCCATGAAATCAGCAACACAATTTCGCCACGCTTTTTCAATTCCGTCTCTGAAGCTCTCGCTTGCCGCGCTGTCTTTGGCTGCACTCGCGCCGCTGCTCAGTGGTTGCCATGATGAAGCCGCACCTGTGTCCACAGTCCACCCCACGGTGAACGGATTGACAGTGGCGCCGGTGGTTTCGGAGATGGTTCCATCGACGGTTCAGGCAGTGGGCAGCGTCCGCGCGGCGGAGAGCGCATCCGTTGCCGCCCAGATCTCCGGACGTGTGCTCGATGTGATGGTTCACGCCGGAGATGCAGTGCGAGCCGGTCAGCCGCTGGTACGGATCGACAATACGCTGGCAGCGAGCGAAGTGGCGCGTGCCAAGGCAGCCGTGGCCAGTGCAAGTGATGCCGCAGCCGCAGCCAAGGCCCAGGCATCGTTGGCGGCATCGACGCTTCAACGCTATGAGCTGTTGCGCGCACGAAAGAGTGTGAGTCCGCAGGAGTATGACGAGGTCAGTCGTCGCGCCGAGGCAGCCGAAGCGCAGTTGCGCGCGGCGGAGTCACAGCAGGCAGCGGCGGAAGCCGGTGCTGCAAGCGCAGCCACGATGGCAGGCTACGGAGTCGTTCGCGCGCCGTTTGCCGGGCTGGTGACGGCGCGGCTGGCAGATCCGGGAACTCTTGCCGCGCCGGGCGTTCCGCTGGTGATGGTCGATCGCCAGGGTCCGCTTCAGCTTCAGGTTTCCGTGGATGAGTCGCAGATTGCGGCGGTGCATCGCGGAGAGACGATGATGGCGACGCTCGATGGCTTGCAACAGCCGGTGTCGGCAAAGGTTGAGGAGATTGTTCCGGCTGCCGACGCAGCTTCTCACAGCTTTCTGGTCAAGCTTGGGCTGCCGACGGAGTCTTCGCTGCGTGCGGGAATCTATGGCTCGATAGCGATTCCTGTGGGCCAGCGCACGGCGACGTTGATTCCGGTTGCAGCAGTGGTCCATCGCGGCTCGCTGGCGACGGTGTGGGTGGGGGATGCGAATGGCATTGCCGCGCTGCGAACGGTGACGCTCGGTTCATCCATGGGTGACCGGGTTGAGGCTCTTTCTGGCGTAAGCCCGGGAGAGATGCTGGTGCTGAATCCGGCTGATCGCGACCTGGCGGGAAAGCGCGTGGAAGCATCTGCAAGTGCGACAGGGGTGAGCCGATGAAAACACATCCGGATCACGCTGCGCTGGGCCTGGCGGGCCGGCTGGCGCAGACGTTTCTGAACTCCAAACTGACACCGCTCTTCATTGCCGCTGCCCTGGCGCTGGGCGTCTTTGCCGTGCTGGTGATTCCGCGTGAGGAAGAGCCGCAGATTCTGGTGCCGATGCTGGATATTGCGACGTCAATGCCGGGAGCTTCGCCGCAGGAGATCGAACAGCGGGTGACCACGCCGATTGAGGCGCTGATCCATCAGATTCCCGGCGTGGAGTATGTGTATTCCACCTCGATGCCGGGTCAGAGTCTGGTGATCGCGCGCTTCCAGGTGGGCACGCGGCAGGAAGACGCGCTGGTCAAGGTCTACGACAAGCTCTACGCGAACCTGAATCGGATGCCGCCGGGAGCAACCCGGCCGATGGTCAAGGCGCGCTCGATTGACGATGTGCCGATTCTGTCGCTGACTCTGTGGGGCGAGCACTATGACGCAGCGCAGCTTCGCGCAATCGCTGCCGAGGTGCAGCACAGCGTGGAACAAGTGACGGATGTCTCAGAGGTGGGACTGATTGGAGGGTTGCCGCGCGCGCTGCTGATTCGGCTGGATGCTGCGAAGCTGACTGCGTATGGGCTGTCTCCGGCGGCGGTGGTGGAGCGCCTGCAAGCTGCAAATGCAAGCGTGCAGGCGGGTAGCTTTGCAGAAGACAACCATGAGATTCGGGTCGACGTGGGGAATCTCTTCACGCGGCGTGAGGATGCCGAGCAGGTGGTGGTGGGTGTGGCTCATGGCGCGCCGGTGATGCTGCGCGACGTGGCCGCGTCGATCACGGATGGCTCGGATGAGCCGACGAACTATGTGCTCTTTGGCACGACGGCGCAATCGGCGGCTCAGGGAACAACTCCGCAGCAGTATCCCGCGGTGACGCTGACTGTGGCCAAGCGCAAGGGCACGAATGCGACCGAGATTGCGAACGCTGTGCTGGCTCGGGTTCATGCCATGCAGGGCACAGCGATTCCCGCTGATCTTCACCTCACGACGACGAGGAATTACGGAGATACAGCGAAAGCGAAATCCGACGAACTGCTGGAGCATCTGCTGCTGGCAACACTTTCGGTCACCTTTCTTGTTGCGCTGTTCCTTGGCTGGCGCGAGTCCGGCGTGGTGCTGCTGGCGATTCCCGTAACGCTGGCGCTGACGATGGCGACGTTCTATCTGCTGGGATACACGATCAATCGCGTCACGCTGTTTGCGTTGATCTTCAGCATCGGGATTCTGGTGGATGACGCGATTGTGGTGGTGGAGAATATTGTTCGGCACTTCCGGCTGCCATCCAGTCACGGTCGTCCCATGAGTGAAATTGCCGTGGAAGCTGTGGCCGAGGTAGGCAACCCCACGATTCTTGCGACGTTTGCCGTGATTGCGGCCGTGCTGCCGATGGCGATGGTGCGCGGACTGATGGGGCCGTACATGCGGCCAATTCCGGTGGGTGCTTCGGCGGCGATGCTGTTTTCGTTGCTAGTGGCGTTTGTGGTTTCGCCGTGGGCGGCGATGCGGCTGGTGGGCAAACATCTGACGGGCGCTCATCTGCTGGAGCCGGAGCAGGAAAACTGGCGCACGCGCATCTATCGTCGTGTGATGACGCCGCTGATCAACTCGGCAGGCAATCGCGCAGTCTTTTTCCTGGCGGTGCTGGCGATGCTGTTGGTCTCCGTGTTGCTGGTTCCGTTGGGACTGGTGCGCGTGAAGATGTTGCCCTTTGACAACAAGAGCGAGTTCCAGGTGATTGTGAATATGCCGGACGGCACGCCGCTGGAACAGACGGCACGGGTAGCGCAGGAGTTGGGGCGCGTGCTGGCTGCGCAGCCAGGGGTAGTGAACTATCAGGTATATGCGGGAACTTCCGGGCCGTTCAACTTCAACGGATTGGTCCGGCACTATTATCTGCGTCGGCAGGTGAACCAGGCGGATATTCAGGTGAATCTGCTGCCAGCCGACGAGCGCAAGGAGCAGAGTCACAGTATCGCCAAGCGCTTGCGGCCACTGCTGGATGCTGCGGCAGCGCCGTTTGGAGCGCGGGTGCAGGTGAGCGAGGTGCCGCCGGGTCCGCCGGTGGTGCAGACGCTGGTGGCGGAGATTTATGGGCCAACGATGAGCGGGCAGATCGATGTGGCGCGGCGCGTGAAAGCGATCTTCCGGCAGACTCCTGGCGTGGTGGATGCCGACTGGTATGTGGAAGATCCGCAGCCGGAGATTCGCATTCATGTGGACGAGGTGAAAGCGGCGCAGCACGGCATTGCCGTGGCTCAGGTGGTCCAGGCTATTGCACTGGCAACCGGCGGAGCCAATGCTGGATTGGAGCACGACCCACGCTCACGTGAAGCCATTCCGGTCGAGGTGCGTTTCCTGCGCGCGGATCGCTCTTCCGAGCAGGCGCTGGAGAACATTCACTTGCCTGCCGCGGATGGCTCCATGGTGAGCCTGCGCGAGTTGGTGACGGTGGAACACGTGACGCTGGAGCCGAGCATCTATCACAAGAATCTTCGTCGCGTGGTCTATGTGACGGGAGATGTGGCGGGAGCCGAAGAAAGCCCGGTGTACGCCATCCTGAAGATGAATAAGGCGCTGGATCATCTGACGCTGCCGGCTGGGTACACTCTGGCGCGGTACAACTCGGTGCAGCCGGATACGACGACCCACTATGCGATGAAGTGGGACGGCGAGTGGCAGATTACGATTGAGGTGTTTCGCGATCTGGGGCTTGCGTTTGCAGCGGTGCTGGTGCTGATCTACGTGCTGGTTGTGGGCTGGTTCCGGTCGTTTGTGGTGCCGCTGATCATCATGGCGCCGATCCCGCTGACGCTGGTGGGAATTCTGCCCGCACATGCGCTGCTGGGGGCATTTTTCACGGCGACATCGATGATCGGCTTTATTGCTGGAGCTGGAATCATCGTACGCAACTCGATTATTCTCGTCGATTTCATTGAGCTGCGTCGGCGCGAGGGAGTGCCGCTGGCCGAGGCTGTGATCGACGCCGGTGCGACGCGCTTCCGTCCCATGCTGCTGACGGCGGCTGCCGTTGTGGTCGGCGCGAGTGTGATTCTGACTGACCCGATCTTCCAGGGACTGGCGATCTCGCTGATCGCCGGCGCTGTGGCGTCCACGTTCCTCTCGTGGCCCACCATCCCCATCCTCTACTACCTGGTGCATCGCAAGGAGGAGGCGATGCACGCAACCGAAGGAACGGAAGAAGGAGAAGTGCTATGACGGTCGAACGCGGAGTTCGTATGCTGGCTGGCGTGATTATTCTGGCCAGCCTGGCGCTTGCTATGTATGTTTCGAAGAACTGGCTCTGGCTGACGGCCTTTGTCGGTCTGAATCTGTTACAGTCCTCGCTCACCAACTGGTGCCCGGCAATGACGATGCTCAAGCTTTTGGGTCTGCGCTCGGCAGAAGACAAAGGATGCTGCTGAAGATGACACACGATCATCCAAGAAGATTTTCTCCGGCGCAGGCTCACCGGCTCGATGCGCCGGAGCGGAAGCTCTGGTTACCGGTCAAGCCAGTTTTGTACCAGATGGAACTACGGCCGGGGATGGCGGTCGCGGATATTGGAGCTGGGACCGGATACTTTGCGTTGCCGATTGCCGAAGCGCTTGGTCCTGCGGGCAGAGTTGCCGCCGTGGATGTTTCTCCGGAGATGCTCTCGATCTTGAACGAGAAGATCCTCGCCGCAGAAATCCAGAATATCGATTGCGTCCGCGGGGAAGCAGAAGCAACGGGGCTGGCTCCGGGAGGATTTGATCGCGTATTGCTGGCAAACATCTGGCACGAAGTGGATGATCGTCCTGCAACCATGGCGGAGGCGGCTCGGCTGCTGCGAAGCGAGGGACGGATCGCAATTCTGGATTGGTCGCCGGAGGTTCCATCGACGGATGTGCCTGTACCCGGTCCTCCGATGGAGCATCGCATTCCGCTGGCTGAGGTGTGGGATGAACTGGTTGAACATGGCTGGCGCGTTACTCATGCCGGTCCTATGGGGGAGTACTCCTGGATGGTGATCGCGGAAGCGCCAAAGGCGTAAGAGCGTGTTCCTGCTTCGGCGTGTCATGCTGAATGGAGACAAGCCCATGCGCGTACGCATGGAGTGAGGAAAGGGTGATGGCAATGGAAGTGAAGACTCGGCATCTGGAAGGTGTGCGCTTTTCCATCGAAACGCGCGGCCACTCGATTGTGACCGACCAGCCGGTAGACAATGGCGGTGAGGATGCGGGCATGACGCCGCCGGAACTGCTGCTGGCCGCGCTTGGCTCGTGCGCTGCGTTTTATGCGGCGCAATATCTGAAGACGCGGAATCTGGTCTCTGCCGAGGGCGCGAACGGAGTGGAAGTCAACGTGACGGCGGAGAAGCTGAAGGCCCCGGCGCGGATCGGCAACTTCGTGATTCAGGTTGAGTGTCCGGTGGCGCTGACGGCGGAGCAGCGCGAGGCGATGATTCGCTCCGTGCATCAGTGCGTCGTGCACAATACAATGACCTCGCTGCCGGCTATTGCGATTGAACTGACGACGGCGCAATCCTGACCGATGCCGAGCCTGGAAAACTTCCGACTGACGGTCTTTCGCGCCGTCGCTGCACAGCTCAGCTTTCGCAAAGCTGCCGAAGAGCTGTACCTGACGCAGCCTGCTGTGACCTTTCAGATCAAGGCGCTGGAAGAAGATCTGGGGGTGCAGTTGTTGGACCGCTCTGGCCAGCGCATCGCGCTGACGCGTGCCGGTGAGCTGTTGCTGGCCGCCGCGCGGGAGTCGCACGAGCGGCTGCTGGAAGCCGAGCAGCAGATCTCCGCGCTGGATGGGCAGATGGGCGGAGAACTTGCGCTGGGCGTTTCAACCACCATCAGCCAGTATCTGCTGGCCCGATTGCTGCAAGGGTTCCTCGCCGCGCATCCCCAGGCGCGTTTTCGCGTGGTGACCGGCAATACAGAGCGAATTGTGCAAAGCGTGCTGGATGGCCAGGCGACACTGGGCCTGATTGAAGGCCCGGCGCGTAGCCGCGAGGTGAGCACGGAACCGTTCCTGCGTGATGAGCTGGTGCTGATTGTGGCCGCCGCGCATGAGTGGGCGGAAGCGGAGGAGATTGAAGCCAGCGAGCTGGCAACCACGCCGCTGCTCATGCGGGAGCGCGGATCCGGTTCTCGCCGCGTGCTGGAGCTTGCTTTGGAACGAGCCGGGGTGAAGCTGCGTTCGCTGCGCGTGGCCATGGAGCTGGACTCGGTGGAGGCGATCAAATCGGCGGTCGAAGCCGGTCTCGGCGTGGGCTTTGTCTCGCGCTGGGCGGTGGCGCGGGATATGCGGCTGGGCCAGCAGTTTCGGATTGTGCCGGTGCGTAATCTCGCGATGACGCGCGACTTCAGTTCCGTTGCGCTGGTCAGCCCAGCGCCGCAGGGGCTGGCGCAGGAGTTTCGACGCTTTCTGACGGCGCAGTTTCCGGCTATACGCGCCAGGACTTTACGGACCGGGACGCATCGGAAAAGCGCGGACACAGCACCGCCGCGTCGTCGCTCATAAACAGCCTGAATCGGCCATCAGAACTACTGCTTGGACGCGGTCTTCACTGCGCGCGCAGACTGGATTCATGGCAAAGAATCTTTTTTTTATCGGATTGATCCTGGCCGCCAGCGGATTGCTTTCTCCGCCGGTTGCGCTGGCAGCCGGGCTGGTCTACGGGTTGTCGTTTGTGCATCCGTTCCACCTGGATGCGCGTCGTCTGGCGCGGTTTCTGCTTCAGGTTGCGGTGGTTGGGCTCGGGTTTGGAATGAACCTGACAGAGGTGCTGCATGTGGGTGCGTCGGGTTTTGTGTATACCGCTGCGAGTATCAGTTTTGCCCTGGCGCTGGGATGGCTGCTGGGACGTCTGTTGCGGGTGGAAAAGACAGCCTCCTTTCTGATCTCGGCTGGAACGGCGATTTGCGGCGGCAGCGCCATTGCGGCTCTGGCGCCGATCCTTCAGGCAGACGATGAAGCGATGGCGGTTTCGCTGGGTACGGTCTTTGTGCTCAACTCCGTTGCTTTGCTGATCTTTCCCGCGATTGGTTCCGCACTGCATCTCTCACAGACACAGTTCGGACTGTGGGCTGCGCTTGCCATTCATGACACCAGCTCGGTGGTGGGAGCTGCGGCAAAGTACGGAGCTGTTGCTTTGGCCGTAGGCACCACGGTGAAGTTGGCCCGCGCTTTGTGGATCGTTCCGGTCAGCGTAGCTACAGCCACCGGACGCAAACACAGCGCACAGATCCAGTGGCCATGGTTCATTCTTTACTTCTGTCTGGCAGCGGTGGCCAACAGCTTTCTGCCTATGCTCCATCCTGTATTCGCCAAGCTCAGCCACCTGGGTGTGCTGGGGCTCACGGTGACACTGTTTTTGATCGGCACCGGCATCAGCCGTCATACGCTGCGCGAGGTGGGTGTGCGTCCGATGGTTCAGGGAGTGCTGCTTTGGATTGTGGTCGGCGTTGGCTCGCTATGGCTCATCCACGGCGGCTTCATTCACCTGTAAACCCGCGAAGATCGAAAGATAAGGGCGGCGAAGCATTGCGCTTCGCCGCCCTTATCTGTCACGTTGACAGTTGTGCGCTACTTCCTCGCAGGAGACTGGGAGGCGATGGTGATGGTCCCATTCAGTCCCTGATAGGGCTTGCCGTCAAAGTTGTACTCGATCGCGTCGCTCACTACCACGGGCTGTCCGTTGACCATATACGGCTGGAAGCGGTAGTTCGTAACGCAATCCTCCGCAGCGTGCGAGAGCTGGTAAGGTCCCATCGCCGGACCATTGCCCTTCACCTTGCCATCCTTTTCAATCACAACAGGCACGGAGACGACGCCAAAGATCTGATTGTTCCGCGCTTCGATGGGATACTCGCACTCGGCAACGTGAACTGGCACCAGCGGCGGATCACCCGGCTCATGCGCAAGTGGGAAGTCGACAGTTTTTCCGGCGGGCTTGAGCATGGCGTCGCTGCCGGCGGGGAGCGGCTCCAGCATGGTGACTTCGAGATCTTCGCCGAGCCGGTTGTAGGGCTTGATCTGCACTTTGGTGGCGACCTGGCGGCTTCCCACGGTCTTGAATCCGGTAAATGCAGTGATCACCGTCGAGGTCGTCGTATAGCGCAGAACTCCGCTTTTTGCGTCGAAGCAATAGCGCGGAAAGAGCATGTCAGGATTCATGCCTTGGGCCGCTATGGTGGGATAGGTCACCGTGACGCAGTTGAGCACTACGCCGCTGAAGGTGCCCGCCTGGCCGGTAAGTTCCAGATCCGCCGGATAGCGCGCAGCCAGGTGCATCGGATCGAGCAGTGGTTGCGCAACTTCCATATTCAGCGCATTCAGGTTGAGCCGAGCGCCTTTGGTCGCGACCTGAGAGATCGGTGAGGTGCTCCACTCGCTGGCGGAGTTCTTCTTCTCGGTGTATTCACGGTGCCAGACACCCGAGCCACTGCTCCACACCTCCAGCGTGCCGCTTTCGGTCTCTTTGCCCGAGCGGATGTCATAGAGCGTGTAGTTTGCCTTGAGATGATAAGCGGGAGCATCCGCGCCAGCCAGTCCAGTCGTCTTCATGCCCTCGTTCAGCACGGACCGCGCTGTCGGTGCCTGTGCTGCAGCCACCATCATTGCGGCGGATGAAAGTAGCGCAGCTCCGATTCGTATTGATTTAAGAACCATTCTTTCCGTCTCCTTTTTCGCCATTGAAGTGTACATCAATCGGTTTACTTCACTCCAGCCTGAGCACTCCGGTCCGTGCACTCCGGTCAATTCACTCCAGCCCGGGGCGATCCTGAAATCGCCAGCGCGTTTCCCGCGATGATACGGTATTCTCGGGTGGACCCTGATGCTTCGTCGGACACGCAGACTTCTGTGGATCATCGTCGCCGTGGTGGCTTTCATTGCCGCGGCGGTGTTTCTGCGTTTCAAATCTCCGCCGGAGGCAGCGCGGCTGCTGCCGGAGTCAGACGGCATTCTGTATGTGAATCTGAGGCCGCTTCGGACGCTGGTTCACGTGAATATGCCGCCCGTGACGCGCGCGCCGGAGTATCAGCAGTTTCTGGATGCGACGGGCTTTGACTGGGAGCGGGATCTCGATCAGGCGGCGATTGCGCTGCATCGCATGGACAATCCAAACGGCCCAAACGGTCCGGTCGCCTACTCGATGGTGCTTGTCGGCCGACTGGATGGCCGACGCATCGCTCAATGGCTGACCGAGCACGCTGCCGCCACGGAAAACTATGCCGGACAGACGATCTATAGCCTGCCCAGCGAGGGGCGCACCGTGCGCGTGGCGCAGATTGGCTATGACACGATCGCCATCTCCAACACGCCAACACCCGAGCAGATTCACTCCATTCTGGATCGTCATCGCACCGCGGCGCTGCCCTTTGCCGGCTCTACACTGCTGGCGCGCCACTGGGCCGAGATTCCGCTGCTCTCGTTTGCCTGGGGGATGGGCCAGATTGGCTTGCCCTTTACGCAAAGCGGAGCGATTCATGTCTTTGGATTTGCGCTTCCTCTAGCTCCCAATACAACGTTTCTGGCCAGCCTGCGCTGGGTCGGCTCGCTGCGTCTGAGGGTGGTTGAGATTGCACCGTCGGAACAGGTGGCAGCCAGCCAGGCTGCCAATCTGGGTCTGCTGCTTCAGCTTGCGCGCGGCGTAACGCAGGGGCTTGCTCCGACGCCCGCCAATCGCGGGTTGGAGCAATTGTTGGGCGCGGCCAGCCTGTCCAGCCATCGCGACCGCGTGACGATTCGTGCCGCGCTGCCTGCGGCGACCATCCTGGATCTGCTGCAAAGCGCGCCGCAATCCTCGAATACGAGCCAGTCGTCTTTGCCTTGAAACGCGTTGGTTTCCGTTGCTCCGCTCACTGCCGCAGGTTCAATCCAAGCGCCTTGACCACAAGCGGGTCCGGCACGGCGGCATGGCCGTCTTCCTTGGTCACCACGCCGAAGCTGCCGCGATAATCCCACATCGTCCATCCCATGCCGTCGGCTTCGAGCGCCGTGCGCACATCATGGATCCACTGCGCGCGCGCCGTGGGATCAGAGTGATCGCGAAAGGCGCCAAACTCATCACAGACGATGGGCACGCCATTGGCCTTGCCCCATGCTGCAGCAGCGTCCAGCAGCAGCCGGATGTGCCGCGCATTCCAGTCGTCGAGAAAGTAGCGTTCCAACTCCAGGCGGTCCGCTGCATCGGGAATCTCGCCCAAAGTGCGCGTCATCGCTGCGGTGTCCATATCGTTGGACGGATAGGGAACGCCGTGCGTCAAGCGCCACCAGCCGGTCGCCCAGGTCGCGCCCTGGTGCGTGAATTCATACGGCTCATAGAAGTGGAAGTTATAGATGATGTTGCCGTCGGAAAACGGCGTCAGACGGAGTAGATCCTGGAGGCTATCCCAGTGCGAGCCGACAGCCAGAATCGTATTCTGCGGGGCGGCTTTGCGAATGACGGCGATGGTCTGCGCTTCGATGCCCTGCCAGCGAAAATCGTCCTCCACCTCCGGCTCGTTCATGACCTCAAAGAAGATCATGCCGGGGTCGCGCGTGGCGAAGTGCGCGGCCAAAGCAGCCCACATCGCTTCAAAACGCGCTACGCCGTCGGTTCCCGTTCGCAGGCGAAATTTGTACGGCTCCTCAGGATGAACGTCGACGATGACGGCCAGCCCGGAGGCCAGCATCTGATCGACGGCGCGATCGACGCGACCCAGGAACTCGGCATTCAGCCCCGTGGCATCGACGGGCTGGCGCGTCAGCGGCTCGGGGTCGATGCTGAGCCGCGCATGATCGAAGCCAAGCCTGGCCATCAACTGAATGTCCGCCGCATCCATGAAGCGGCCGGTTCGCGCGGCGGAGTAGTCATTGGGAGATTGCGCAAACCACATCGAAGCATTGATGCCGTGGCGCAGATGGGCAGCCCGCTGAAATGCCAGTCTGGCCTGCGCGTCAGGTCCGGCGGACGGCTGCGCACGCAGCGAAGCGGTACCCGTCAGCCACCCCAGAATCAGCACACTCAGCAGAGACAAACCACGCCGCATCGCCATCACTCCAACGGAAGAATCCGATCGCTGATAACGATATCATCGCGAACCATTCTTGTCACATACTCCAAGCTCTGCGATGGGTCTGGTAAGCGCTCAGAAGGTACCGACGGCATGCATGAGGAGGATTCCGACGACCGCGGCGAGCATGCCTGCGGGCATGACCCAGACGCCGACCTTCAGATACTGTCGCGGACTGACTTCGATCCCTTCCCTTCGCAAGGCAATCAGCCACAGGATGGTGGCCAGCGAGCCGGTGACGGAGAGATTCGATCCCATATCGATGCCAAGCATCACGGAGGCGCTCATCAGCGTTCGCAGGTGTGCCGCCTGGGTTGCCGCACCGGCGATCAGACCCAGCGGCAGGTTGTTGACCAGATTGTTGCCCATGCCAAGGATAAAGCTGATGGCCAGCGTGCCGAGGATTGGCGGCAGTGCGGCGGCGCGCGCCAACTCGTCTGTCGCCCAGTGCAGCGCGCCGACGGCGATCATCGCGTCCACCAGCACAAACAGCGCGGCAACCAGGCCGAGTGTCTTCCAACTGATGTGAGCAAAGAGGGGTAGCGGGCTGCGTCGCGCCTGGATGCTGACAGCCCCGGTGACGGCGAGCGCCAGCAGGCAGGTAGGCCAGCCAAGATCCATGCCGCGCGCACTGGCCAGCAGCAGCGCAGCCACGGTCGCCGCCAGCCCCGCCACAACCAGGCGACCGTTGGTGCTCAGTCGAGTTGTCAGCTTCTCTTCGCCGGGCCGCGGATCGATCGGTGTCGTTGCAGCCAGATCGCCGCGGAATACGATGCGTAGTGCAAGATAGGTGGCTGTGATGGAAAACAGAGTGGGCAGGCCAAAGGCGAGGAGCCAGTGCAGGAGCGAGGGCATATGTCCTCGAAAGACCACCAGATTCGCCGGGTTGGAGATGGGCAGCGCGAACGATGCGGCGTTGGCAACCATCGCGCAGGCATAGAGATACGGCAGCGGCTGGACGCGCGCGCGGCGCACGGCGGCAAGCACGGCCGGCGTGAGGACAACGGCTGTGGCGTCGTTCGACATAAGCATGGTCACCGCGACGCCGGTCAGATAGATGAGCGTGAAGAGTCGCACGGCAGACCCGCGCGCATCGCCGACGGCCCGCGCGGCAACCCAATCGAAGACGCCTTCGCGCTCTGCCAGTGCGGAGAGCAGCATCATGCCAATCAGGAAGAGATAGACGTCGAGTCCCTCGCGAATGGCGTGAAGCGCAAGTCGGAGGCTCACCAGACGCAGCGCGACCAGCAGTAGCGCACCGGCGCTCACCCACCAAACCTCCGCCACGCCGCGCGGACGCAGCAGCATGAGCACGATGCTGACCGCAACAATCACAACAATGATGACCGTCACGCTGCTTCTGCCTGAATCCTGCCGTTTTTGTGCATACGGTCCAAGAATATCCGGTACAAGGCCCTTCAGGATACGTATGAACAGGGCGATGCAGGCTTCCGGATCATCGATTGCAATCCTTGTCATGCGAAATTCATTTTTTGATGGCGTCCTTCCGGTCCAGCGCTCCGTCTATAGTGAAACTGAAGCACAGCCCATTTCCTCTGAGGTCTTAGCGCATGAATCAAATGTCTCGTCTTTATACAGCGGCATGTGCCGCAATCGTGGCCATCGCTCTAGCGCCGGCAGCCGCCTTTGCCGGGCAAGCGCCCGCCGCGCCCCAGGCCGGATCCGGCGGTGAGCCGCACTGGAACTTTCCCGCTCCCACCAATTTGCAGGTGCTGCCCAAAAATCTGACCGGGCAGCAAGTGCACGAGATCATGGAAAAGTGGGAGGGGGAGTTGGGCAGTGGCTGTCGCACATGTCACACCGTGGACAAGACCAAAGTCGGCCCGAACGGTCGTCCAAGCCTCAACTTTGCCGACGACTCCAAGGAAGAGAAGCAGACGACGCGATTGATGTACAAGATGACCGAAAAGATCAACACGGATTACATCAGCATGGTGCCGAACTCAGGCCAGGCCGTCACCTGCGGCACCTGCCATCGTGGTCATCTTGGACCGGAGGAGTTTGTTCCGGCCAAGCGCGAGGAGCATGGCCCAGCGCCCGCAGCTCCAACCGCACCGGCACCGGGACAATAACCCGGCTTCAGTCGCCCAGAATGCAGTTGTCGATGAGCCGCGTGGCGCCCAGCCACGCGGCCACGGCCAGCAGGTCTCCAGCGCGCGCCTGCTCCGCTGGCAGCAGCGTCGTCCAGTCGACCAAAGCCACATAATCCACGCGCACAGCGCTGCTGCGCGTCAGTTCCAGCCGAGCCGCCGCGCAGATGGCTTCTGTGGTCCTCTGGCCCGCGGCAAAGGCGCTTTGGCCGGCTTGAATGGCTCGGCTGAGCGCCAGCGCGTCGGCGCGTTCTGTGGCGCTCAGGTAACGGTTGCGCGAACTCATCGCCAGCCCGTCGGCCTCGCGCACGATCGGACAGACGAACAGTTCTACGGGAAGCAGCAGATCAGCAACCATATGCCGCAGCACGGCCACCTGGGCGGCATCCTTCTGCCCAAAGTAGGCGCGCGTCGGCTCGGTTGCGGCAAAGAGCTTGGCAACGACGGTCGCGACGCCACGAAAGTGGCCGGGACGTGACTGGCCATCGAGACGTCCGCTGAGGCCTTCTACCTCGACAAAGGTTGCCGCTCCGGATGGATACATCTCCTCGATCGCAGGAGCAAAGACGGCTTCGACCCCTTCGGCTTCCAGCAGCGCGCAGTCGGCGTCAAAGGTGCGCGGGTAGCGCGCAAAGTCTTCGTTGGGGCCGAACTGTGTGGGATTGACAAAGATGCTGACAATCACGCGGTCGCCCTGCGTGAGCGCGGCACGCACCAGCGAGAGATGCCCAGCGTGCAGTGCTCCCATCGTGGGCACCAGTCCGACAGTTGCGCCGGAGCGTTGTGTCGTTCGCGACCAGGCGCGCAGTTCGGCTACAGTAGGCAGAATTTGCATCGTCAGTCTCGCGCGGAAGTGTCTACTGATACCGTTCGAATGGAGGCTGCGCTCGAAGCCGCAGCAGGCACAGCAGCGGGTACGGCGGCGGGCAGGTGATAGCTTTCTGCATCGGTCGGGAAGACTCGCTGCTCCACGTCCTCACGATAATGCTCCACCGCCTGGCGGATGAGCGCCGAGGCATCGGCGTACTGGCGAACAAACTTGGCATGCGGGGCAAAGGTCAGATTGAGAATGTCGTGCAGCACCAGGATCTGGCCGTCGCACTGCGGACCGGCTCCGATGCCAATCACGGGAATGGGAAGCTCCGCGGTGATGCGGGCTGCAACCTCGCGCGGCACACCCTCCAGCACCAGTGCGCCTGCCCCGGCCTCGGCCAGCGCATGAGCTTCCGCGCAAAGCTGCTCCGCCGCGCTTGCGGTCTTGGCCTGAACTCGATAGCCACCCATGCGCAAAAGACTTTGCGGAGTCAGTCCAAGATGGCCGACAACGGGAATCTCGGCGGCGGTGAGCGCGGCCACCAGCTCCGCGCGCGGGCCTTCGATCTTTACCGCCTCCGCTCCAGCTTCCTTCACAAAGCGTACGGCGTTGGCGACGGCCTCCGGGATGGCTCCGTGATAGCTGCCAAAGGGCATGTCCGCGACGACCAGCGCGCGACGCACGGCACGCCGCACGGCGCGGGAGTGGTGCAGCATCTCATCCACAGTGATGGCGAGCGTGTTGTCGTGTCCCAGCACGACCATGGCAAGTGAATCGCCGACCAGAATCAGGTCAATCCCCGCCTCATCGACCAGCCGAGACGTGGCATAGTCATAGGCGGTCAGCGCCGTGATGGGCTTGGCCTGTCGCTTCATCTGCATCAATGCAGGCATGGTGACTTTGGCCAGGGTCGAGGCGCTGGGCAATCCAGCGGAGGGCGCGGCTGCGGGGCGGTTGTCGACGGGAAGATTGTCCGACGGATGGGTCAGGCTCATGGTTTCTCCAGTGTCGCTCCGTTTGCTCAGGATGCGACCCGTTACGGAGTGAGTTTACGCTTGTCAGTGTAGGATGGCAATCAAATTGACTCGGTCGGAGAGGATGGGCCTTCACGCGATGGAATGGTCGCATCATGCTGTACAGGTCGGTATCAGCAGCGCAGTTGCAGCCGCCACGGTGGGCGGAGCGCTCTTTGCCGCGCACTGGCCTTCTTCGAGACTCTATGGCGATGCTCTGATCGCTCCGGCGCTGCCCGATGAGATCGCGCTTACCTTTGACGATGGCCCCAATCCGCGATGGACGCCGATGCTGTTGGAGATTCTGGCTCGCCATCAAGCGCGCGCAACCTTCTTCCTGATGGGAAAATATGCGGCGATCCAGAAGCCGCTCGTGCGTCAGATGCGCGATGCCGGACACACCATCGGAAACCATAGCTGGAGCCATCCCAACTTCGCTTTTCTGGGAGCGAACCGTACCCGTGCGGAGTTGGTGCGAACGCAGCAGGAGTTGGAGTCGATCCTTGGCGAGCCGGTCCGACTTTTTCGTCCGCCGTTTGGTGCGCGTCGGCCTTATACCTTTCGCTGCGCGCGTTCGCTGGGCCTGACGACGGTGCTGTGGAATGCGATGGCAGCAGACTGGAAGTCGACAACGGTCGATCCGGTAGCTGCACGCCTGACGGCGCTGGTGGAGCAGAACCACTCCCGGGGCATGGCCAGCAACGTGGTGTTGCATGACGGTGGCCAGCACTCGCTCGATGTGGATCGCTCGGCCTCGGTAGCCGCGGCAGAGGTACTGCTGACGCGCTTCAGCGCCGAGCGGCGCTTTGTTTCGCTGGATCACTGGAACGCAGTGTAACTTCGCGAAAACGAAGTACGCCGGCAGGTGAGGAACCACAAAACTATCTGGCGGACGTGTCTTCCATCTCGAAGATGGGCGAAGTCTGCATCTCATCGGCAACACGATCCAGCAGATGAAAAATCTCACGCGCCAGTGGCAGCGCGCCGGATTTTGCCGTGGAATCGCGGGTCAGCCAATCGGGCCACTTCCTGAGATTGGCGTCACTTTCCGGAACGGGAAGTTCGCGTCGCTGCGCATCCAGTTGTGCGGCAAGGGCCTCGAGTCGGCGCGCGCAAAGCGAGTCAAAGTGGATCAGCGCCTGCGCATCCTGCTCGCTCAGCGTCGCTGCGGTTGAAAAAGCGGCGTATTGCAACAAGGCCAGCTCAAGTAGAAAATACGTGCGGAGCATCGCCTGCCAGCGGCGAATATGGTCGCGCGCTGCCATGTGTCGCGGGCGTGCCGCGCCAATCTCAAACGGCACAGCATCGGCTTGCGCATTCACGTTGGCAAAGTTGTTGGAGATGGCTGTGCGCAGGCGACGCACGCGAGCAATCGACTGCGCATCCGGATGCGCCAGAGCCAGCGTGCTGAACTGCGCCAGTAGGCGCAGGTTCGCGATGAAAGTGTCGAGCATGGCATCGGTCGCGGTGCGAGGGTGCAGCCGTTCAAAGACCAGCCACATCATCGAAACGCCCAGCAGCACGCCCAGCGCACGGTCGCGCGCAATGGCAAGCGAAAGCTGAATGTGGAAGTCGTTTACGTTGATGAGATAGAAGGCGAGCGCGATCTGCAATCCACAGTAAGAAAGCCGTGCGCTGGAGGTGGCAATCCAGGCAGCAACGGCAGAGACGGCGACAAAAAGCATTGTGAATCCGGCAATGCTGTTGAGCCAGGGCAGAACCACAATCTGCGCGCCCATGCCAAAGACGAATCCGCCGATGACTGCCCCGGCGAGACGCAGAATTTGCTTCTGACGTGAAGAGCCGATATTCGACAACGCGGTCAGCACGCAGGTGGTGACGGAGGTCGCCAGTCCAGGCCAGGAGAGCGAGACATACAGCACATAACAGAGCATGCCGGCCAGACAGCCGCCAAGCGCATAACGGAGATGCTCGGGATTGTGAAAAGCATCTCGCACGAAGACGCGGCTCTGTGGCAACGCGCGCTCAGTGAAAGCATCATAGGCTTCCAGCGACTCGGTGCCGGAGAGTACGCGCGGAATCAGCGAGAACATCTCCTCCAGTTCGCGCAGAAGCGGAAGTGTGGCGACGGGTGCGGCGGCGGAGGCTGCGGGCTGGGCAGAGTCGGCGTCGAGCGAATCTCGACTTCGCAAAAGCCGACTTTGCGGATCCTGATCGGGCAAATCCTGATTGCGCAAATCCAGGCTTTCGCTGCTCGCCGCCACCCTGTGACGCATGTGAGCAATCTGCGAAGCGAGCTGCCGGGCTGACGGCAGATCCTCCTCGCTGAGCGACTGCGCGGTGTGCGCAAGCGCTGCGGCAAAGTCCACAGAGCGGCCAACGAGCGAGACGACCGCATTCATCTGAGCGCGATGGATGGGCGTGGCATTGGCTCGACTGGCGATGCGACGCAAGCCGCCAACTCCGATCATGGTCGCCTGGGACAATCTGCGATTCAGAGTCCGCGGTACGGTGGAGTGCTCGGTGTAGCAGATCAACAGTTGCTCGATCAGCATCAGACGATCGCTCAAGCCGCGCAGCAGCTCGTCTTCATGAAAGAGTGCGTAAAAGATCGCTTCGACGGCGATTGTGACTGCCGCACCGATGGCAGGAGAAACGATCTGCCATAGGGTGTATTCCACGTTGTGCTCGGCAGGACCGGGCAGATACCAGACGGCCAGCGCAGAGGTGGCCATCAGTCCAATCGCGCTGGCCACGCTGTAATTGTCCAGCGTGCGGATAAGAAAAAAGATCAGAAAAATACTCGCCGCTTCCCACAGAAAATGCGTGATGGGCACTGAGCCAAACATGCGTGCGCCTACCGGCACAAAAAGCGCGCATAGTGCAAAGGCGATCAGCACGTTGCGCGCGGAGCGAGCCGTGGTCAGCAGGCTGTCGCGTGCGATAAGAAACGCGTAGAGCGGTCCGGTGGCGCCATTGGGAATCCGAAAAGTCATCACCAGGATCATGGTGATGGTGGCAGAGATCACCATGCGAGCCACGAGCGCGCCTCGACCTGGATAGGGCGCCAGTTCGTTGCGCAGAAACTCCACAAACCACGCAGTGAAGCTGCGATTGTCGGCAGGTAAAGTCTCCGTGTTCATGCTTGCTTACAGCAATCCTGGATGGCCATCGATGACGACCACGGCGGATTCTCCCAGGCGAAAATTCTGCTGAGGGCCATCCAGAATGCGAATGCGAACCGGATAGCGCGAGGCCAGGTGAACCCAGTTCAAGGTGCGCTGGACATCCGGCAGACCCTGCGTGATTTTGCCGATCAGATCCGCGTCGGGCGTGACGCCAAATCCGGTGCTGTCAACCACTCCGTGCAAGTGCAGGCTGGGGTGGGACATCAGATAAACATCGGCCTTCATCCCCGGTTCAATGTGGTGTAACTGCGTCTCGCGAAAGTTGGCCAGCACCCACCAGGTTCGTGTATCAATCAGCGTAAAAAGCTCCTGGCCAACATGCGCATAAGCGCCTTCAGAGATGGTCAGGTTGGTCACGCGACCGTCAAACGGCGTATAGAGGCGACAGTTTTCCAGGTTGTATTCGGCAGTCTGGACGGCGGAGAGTTTGCCGCTGCGTTGCGCGACGAGTGGCTCGACCGTCAGCACGGAGTGCTGCGCCTGATTCACCTGCTGCCTGCTCTGCTCCAGGTGAGCCTCCGCCTGTCGTTGCTGCGCAAGGGCAGAGACGAGTGCAGCATCGGCCAGCACCTGTTGCGCCTGCGCTTCGGCCAGTGCCTGTTCTCGCGCTGCGGCCAAAGTTTGCGCGCGGTCCACCTGATCGACAGTCACAAATTGCTTGGCCAGCAACGGTTGCAGCCGATCCCGATTGTGTACGGCATAGTCGCGTTCATCGCGAGCGCGATCTACCGAAGCCTGTGCGCCAATCACCGCAGCGCGAGCCTGGGCTACCACTGCTTGCGCGTGGGCCAGCGCAGCTTCTGCACTGCGTACGCCGGACTGTGAGACGCTGACCGCACTGGACTCGGAGGCAATGCGCCGATTCTCGTCGACGATGTTGCCCTCCAGCGCTGCCTGCTCGGAGCGTGCCTGCTCCAACGCGTAAGCGTAGGGCCGTTCGTCAATGTCGAGCATCATCTGCCCCTGCTTTACATACTGATTGTCCTTGACATTGATCTTCATCACCGGCCCGCTGACGATCGGAGCCATGGCGATGAAGTTGGCAAAGACCTCGGCGTCGTCGGTGCGTGGATTCTCCACCATCTGCTGGATAGAGAGCAGGCCCACAAGGATTGCGCCGACCACGGCTGCCACGCTGATGCTTCGGCCCAGCGCGCGGCGTCTCTCCGGTGTTAATTCCATCGTTCGCCTCCTTACCGAAACAGCAAAAGCCACAGCGTGCAGGCAAAGAAGATGGCCAGGCACGGATAAACCACGATTGACGCTACAATTTCACGCTCCAGCCCGGCGCGACGAAGCGCTGAAAAGCTCAGGCCAGACAGCAATGTGCCCGCCGCAATGCACAGCAGCCACGCGGGAAAATAGGAGCCCAGAATATTAAACTCCGGAGCGTGACCGCAGCCCGCCAGCAAAACGGCCAGCACAGGCAGGGTGCGTCGGAGATTTCGCAAACCGGCTTTGCTCACGCAAGCAGCCGCGGGAAGATACTCGTTCATGGTTGCTTCCTCACTCCCGATGTAGCCATCAGGTCGCCGGTCTGGAAGGCCAGATCCGCCACCTGTAGCAGAACCTGCGTGCGCGCCGTAACTTCTTCTGCCTGTGCCTGCGCCAGAGCTTTCTGGGCGGCAATCACATCCAGAATATTGCGCACGCCATCGTTATAGGATTCACGCGTTGCGTTATAGGATTCGCTGGCCGCTGTGACCAGTGACAACGCTGCCTCACGCTGGCGAAGCGCGGTCTGCGCGTTGGTGTAGGCATTCCAGACGTCATCGGCAATCCGGTCGCGCAATGCGTCGATCTGCGCCTGTGTTGCAGCCTTTTCCGCACGCGCCTGTGCCACGGCCTGCTGGCGTCGTCCGCCGTCAAAAAGTGTCCAGCGCAGTTCCAGCGCGGCGTCCCAGGTCTCGCCCCCGGCATAACCCGGCGGCAGCAGATCCTGCTGTCCATACTGTCTGGTCTCGCCTGCATTCCCGCTCAGGTTCAGCGTCGGCAGATAGGTGGACCGCTGACGGCCGATCTCCGCGTCGGCGGCCTTCATCCGCGCCAGCAGCGCCTTCAGATCAGGCCGTTCGTTCAACGCGCGTTCCGTCTCCTCGCGAACGCTGTCGGCCAGTTTTGCCGGAACGGTGAGCGTATCCACCTCTGCGACGCGCAACGCAGTCTCCGGCGGCAGCTCGAGCGCCGTAGCCAGTCCGCCGCGCGCAATCTCTTCGGCTCCCTGAGCTGCCTGCAAGTCGTACTCCGACTGCGCTCGCGCCGCCTGTGCCTCCAGCAGATCCGGCTTTGTGGCCAGACCATGCTCCAGCCTCGCTCCTGCATCGGCTTCGTCCGCCTGGGCATTCTTCAGGCTTACCGCGGCGGCCTGGCGCAGACTCGCCGCATTCAGCAGGCGATAGTAAGCCTGCATCACCTGAAAGATCACACGGCGATGGGAGTCGTTGAAGTTCAAGTTCGCAGCCAGCAGATTCCACTTCGCTTCATTGATCGCTTCCTCGCGCCCGCCAAAGTCAAGAATCAGATATTCGGCATGCAGCTCCGGCGAGAAATTTCCATAGGTCTGGCGATAGAACTGCGAGTTGAGCAGTACGCGCACCCGAGCCGTGCTGGCGACCGCAAGCGCCGAAAGCGTGGGATACCACTCCGAACGCGCAATGCCCAGTCTGGCTGCACGCGCACGTGCCTGCTCCCAGGCCAAACGCGTCGTTGGATTGCGCTGCTCGGCCAGGTTAATCAGCTCCGCCAGCGTGCAGGCATCGGTGCAGGCGCTTTTCAGATCAGCCGGCGCAGCGGCAGACACGGCGGGCAGCCTGGATTCCATCTTGCCCGGTCGAGCACCGTTTTGCCACACACTATCCGGACGCGCGGGCGCATTTTGCGCCGCAGCATGAGAACTGCTTCCGGCCCCCGCAAGCATCGCGACTGTCAGAGTCAGGAGCAAACGTCGCGTTGTGAGTGCTGGCGTGGTCATGGGTGCAAGCTCCGTGAGCAGGGCATGCATGGCCTGTTACTTTCAGCCGAACATGTCATTTTCTGCTTTTTCGGAATGGCGCAACTCTTATTGTATGCAGACAGGCGGTGTAACCC
>JAJZCP010000118.1 GCA_021846065.1 Acidobacteriota bacterium | reverse complement strand
CATGGCAGCGGGAAGCACTCGCGCTTGAGAAGCACCGCCTGCAGGAGCGCCTGCTGGCGTGGCTTACGTTTGAGGCGGACCGGCCGTATTTTTCCGTGCTGGATGCGGAAGAAAAACTGGGCGCCCAGCAGATTGCAGGGGTGTCCTTCGATTGCATCATCGATCGTATCGACCGCGTGGAGGCAGGCATCGCGCTGATCGACTATAAGACACGCGTTTTTCAGAAGAGCAGTTGCTGGGATGGCGACCGCCCCGAAGCTCCACAGCTGCCGGTCTATGCGGCTCTGCTCAGTCAGCGCAAAGAAAATAAGCAGCCCATCGCCGGTGTCGCTCTGGCTGCGCTTGACCCGACGAAACTTGGGTTCCCAGTCGCAGTCGCCATCCAAGGAGTCTTCAACAACGATCCGCCTTCTGACAAGCCATCCTCGACGAGCCTTCTACCCGAAGAAATGGCAGGCAGGATCGCGGAATGGTCCGCCACACTGGAGAACCTGGCGGGGGAGTTCCTCCGCGGTGTCGCAATCTTAGATCCTCGCAACGGAAAAACCACCTGCGGCTGTTGCGAGCAGCGGCTGCTCTGCCGCATCACGGAGGCAGGACTCGAGGAACAGGCGGAAGCAGACGCTGAGGACAGCGAAGAACCATGACGACCTTCGAGCAGCCAACGACAGCAGGAGATCAGGCCGCACTCGAGGACCAGCAGGCCCGCGCCGCTGCATGCGATCCGGAGCGCTCGTTTCTCGTGGAAGCACCCGCCGGCTCCGGCAAAACGGAGCTGTTGATGCAGCGCTATCTGCGTCTGCTGGCGCGCGTGGAGCAGCCGGAGCAGGTGCTGGCCATCACCTTCACCGTAAAGGCGGCGACGGAGATGCGCGAGCGCATCCTGGCTGCCCTGCGGGAAGCGGCATCCACGCATGAGGAGGTCAAGCAGCCCGTACATCGCGTGGCCACACTGAACTATGCGCGCGAGGCCCTGCACAACAGCGAGCGGCTTGGCTGGAACATTCTGGAGCAGCCGGGCCGCCTCAACATCCGCACCATCGACTCGCTATGCGGAGAGATTACGCGCCGGCTTCCTGTGCTCTCCGGCCTGGGCGCCGATCTGCAGCCGACCGAAGATGCCGACGAGCTTTACCAGCAGGCCGCGCGCAACACATTGCACGAGCTTGGTGGCCCGGATGCGCCGTTGAACACCGCCATCCGCACGTTGCTGCTGCATTGCGAAAATCGCATAGACAAAGCCGCCAAGCTGCTGGCGCAGATGCTGTCAAAGCGCGACCAGTGGGGCGGTCTGCTGGCGCAGGGCGGCGATCTGTCCGACGAAGCGCTTGCCGCGCAGATTCGCGACTCGCTGGAGGCAGCCATCACCAGGGAGATGCAAAACACGCTGCAGCGCGGAGAGACCGTGCTTACCGCGGAGCGCTTGCAGCAGTTGCTGTCGCTGGGCAAGTGCGGCGTCGCATTTCTGGAGGAGCAGAACAAAAAGCACCAGCTTCATGCATTTCTCACGGCACCCGAGCGCCTCGCATTTGAGCTGGATCACCTGCCGTGTCTGAAGGCAGCCGCTGCACTGCTGTTGACCAAGACGGGCAGCTACCGGAAAAAGGCTGACCATTACACGGGTTTCGCCAACCAGAATCCGCGGCAGCCAGAGATGAATGCCATGCTTGCGTCGGTCCGTGAGGATGAGAATCTGCGCGCATGGCTTCTGGATGTCGCATCACTCCCGGACGATACCCGCTACAGCGAACAGGAGCGCGAAGTGCTGGCCGCCGTGCTGCGCCTCCTGCGGCGGGCTGTCGCCCACCTCAAGCTGCTCTTCGTGGGCGGAGGCGTCTGCGACTTTGTTGAGGTTCTGCTGGCTGCCAGACACGCGCTGCAAAACGACGCCAACGGCCTGGCGCTGGCATTCGGCGTCGAGATTCAGCACCTGCTGATCGACGAGATGCAGGACACCTCGATCGCGCAATTCGAGCTGTTTTCGCAGATGGTCGAAAGCTGGGACGGCCACAGCCAGACCGTATTTCTGGTGGGCGACCCCAAGCAGTCGATCTACCGCTTCCGCAATAGTGAGGTCGCCTTGTTTGCGCGCGCTCGCCAGCGGGGCCTGGGTGGCGTGCGGCTGCACACGCTTGCGCTGCGTTGTAACTTCCGTTCGCGGGCCAGTCTGGTCGCGGAAGCGAACGCGATGTTCAGAGAAATTTTTGGGGTGGGCGCCCATCAGTCAGGAATCGCATTTCAACCTGCGCTTGCTGTCATCCCTGATTCGGCGGCGCCCGCCGTGTTCTGGAATCCGCAGATCGCGCAGAGCGGGAGCAGTTCGTCCCCCTTGGCCGCCAGCGAAGCAGAGACTGCCGTCGCCGCCATCGAACAAGCGCGGGCGAGCGATCCGCAATGCTCCATCGCCGTATTGGTGCGTATCCGAAACCATGCCGACGCGATTCTCGCAGCAATGCGACGTCGCAACATCCGCTATCAATGCACCGGCATGGAAGGGCTGGAAGATCGCCAGGCTATTGCGGATCTTCTCGCGCTCACGCGCTGTCTGCTGCATCCCGGGGATCGTACCGCATGGCTGGCTGCGCTGCGCGCCCCCTGGTGCGGAGCCCGCCTGTCGGATCTGGCGGCGCTCTGCGAGGGAGATTCCGCCGCAAAGGTGCGAACGCTCCCGGAGCTCTTTGCCGAGCGAGCTCCACAGCTTTCGCTCGATGGACAGAGGCGCATTGGACGCACGCTAGAAACGATCTCACAAGCAGCCGCACGGACGGGCAGCGCACCTCTTTGGTCGCTGGTCGAACGCGCCTGGCACTCGCTCGGCGGCCCGTGTTGCGTCGACCCCACCGAGGCGACGGATATCGACAGCTACTTCAAAATGCTGGCAGCCGTTGAAGCTCAGCCGGGTGTTCTGACGCTTTCGGCCATCGAACGCGGCATGAGAAAGCTGCGTGCCGAAGCAGCGGCGATTGCAACGGACCATCCGCCCGTGGAAGTGCTCACCATCCATAAGGCCAAAGGGCTGGAGTGGGACGTTGTTTTGTTGCCCGGCCTCGGCAAGACCGGCCACAACGGTGGAGGTCAGTTACTCAACTGGGTGTCGCGGCTTGAAAACGCGGCGGACTCCACGCTGCAGGCCGGCCTGCTTGTGGCGCCGATCAAATCGGCCGCCGAGACTGCGAAGAGCAGCTGTGCCGCGTGGATCGACAGCATGAATGCTGCGCGGGCACAGGAGGAGTTGGCCCGCGTCCTATACGTCGCCGTGACACGCGCCCGCCACGCGGTGCACTTGTTTGGGCGCGTTAATGCACGAAGCCAGGAAACACGTGATGGCGCAGCGGTGGGTGCGCCCAAGAAAAACACACTGCTGTCCGTGGCGTGGCCCGCCGCAGAATCACATTTTCAACGACACTACGAAGCCCAGCCTGCTTCTAAAGGCGACAACGTCGTTCCCATTCGCGCGCCAGAAGATTCGGGCGCGGATTCGGAAATTCTGCCGGCCATCGCTGCGGCAGCCGCTGCGCCAACTGCCTCAATTCCACTTTCAAACTTCCGCCGCCTCCGCTCGGACTGGCAGCCGCCGTCCACCCGCCCACCGATACAGTTTCGGCCCGATGCAGCCATCTCCACCCCGCAGACAGAGCTGAAAATACGCCGGGCGCAGGGCTCGGCCGCAGCGCGCCGTTTCGGCACCGTGCTCCACGCCATGATGGAACCGCTGGCGCACATTTTGCAGGTCGCGGGTCTGGGTGAAGCAGACCGCATCCGTTCGCTCAGCCGCATGATCCGGCTGCAACTGCTGCGCGCCGGCTGCTCACCGCGAGAGGCCGTCAGCGAAGAGACGCGTCTGCTTGCCGCTCTGGAGGGGGTGGCCCGCGATCCGAACGGACGATGGATTCTAACCGCGCCCTCGCTCACTGCGTCAAACGCGCAGCCACTCGGCTCTGGCTTTGAAGTTCCACTCGGCGGAATCGATGGCAGCGGCGTCCGCTCCATCCGTGTTGATCGGATGTATGCCGGCGGCATGGCGCCCCGCGAAGCGGGTACAGACGCGCTTTGGATTGTCGATTTTAAGACCGCTGGCCACGGTCCCCAGGGCATGGAGCAGTTTCTTGCGGAGCAGCGGGAGCTGTATAGCAGCCAGCTTGAGGGGTATGCCTCAATTGTGAGCCGGCTTCACCCGGGCCGGCCCATTCTGCTGGGCCTTTACTATCCGCTGCTGCCGGAATTTCTCTGGTGGACGTGGGAACCGCAGACGGCCGTGCCCTAGTTCTGCGCGGCAACGTGATGCCGCACATCCGCGCCACGCACCCAGAAGATCACATCCTCGGCGATGTTGGTGGCGTGATCGCCGACACGCTCCAAATTGCGGGCAATCAGTAGCACGTTCAGTGCCTGCTGTGCGGCTTCTGGCCGATCTTCCAGGCATCGCGTCAGCGTGCGATAGACGGAGCGATTCATCTCATCCACTTCGTCATCCATGGTCAGCACGCGCTCTGCAGCCGCCGGATCGCCATCAATAAATGCCTGCAGCGCATTGCGCACCATCTTTGCCGCCATGTCTGCCAGACGTGGAATATCCACCGGCAGCTCGACCGGCGCGCCTGCCTGCAGATCGCGAACGCGTTCGGAAATGTTGACTGCCTGGTCGCCCACGCGCTCCAGATCGGCGTTGATCTTGATGACGGCGAGAATAAACCGCAGGTCGATCGCCATCGGCTGTTCCATCGCCAGCAGGTCCAGCGCGCGCTGGTCGATCTCGCGCTCCATGCGGTTGATGGCCGGCTCAGATTGCGCCACCAGATCGCACAGCGAAACATCCGCAGTGCGGTAGGCTTCAATGGCGCGCTGGATCGCCTGCTCCGCCATGCCAGCCATGACAAGCAGCTTCTCTTTCAGTTCATCGAGATTCTGGTGAAACCGGATGCGTGTCATCCGAATCTCCCCGTAATGTAGTCTTCCGTGCGCTTGTCTGCAGGATTGGTAAAGATCTTCGTCGTAGCGTCGAACTCAACAAGATATCCGTTCAGGAAGAATCCTGTCATCTCTGCCACGCGAGCCGCCTGCTGCATGTTGTGCGTGACAATCACGATCGTATAGTCAGCCTTCAGCTCGAAGATCAAATCCTCGATCTTGGAGGTCGAAATCGGGTCCAGAGCGGAGGCCGGCTCGTCCATCAACAAGACCTCCGGATCGATCGCCAGGGCGCGGGCAATGCAAAGCCGCTGCTGCTGTCCGCCGGAAAGGCTGGACCCGGAGCGCTTCTTCCCGATGTCCTTGACCTCGTCCCACAGCGCCGCGCGCCGCAGACTGCGTTCGCAGACCTCTTCCATCTGCCGGCGCCTCAGGCCGCCGCTCAGACGCAGGCCACTGGCTACGTTCTCAAAAATGCTCATGGTCGGGAACGGATTCGGCCGCTGGAAGACCATGCCAATGCGGCGCCGGACCGCCACCGGCTCAACGTCGCTGTACAGGTCGATCCCGCCCAGTCGCACAGAGCCAGATACCCGGGCAATCGGATTGGTCTCATGCATGCGATTCAGACAGCGAACGAAGGTCGACTTGCCACAACCCGAGGGTCCGATCAGCGCCGTCGCATGGTTGGCTGGAATCGAGA
>JAJZCP010000003.1 GCA_021846065.1 Acidobacteriota bacterium | reverse complement strand
GTCAAACGAAACACGCCAACATCGACTAACGCGGCACAATCTCATCTTTGTCCGTCGCCAAGGAGCGCTTCTATGTACGCACTTTCTCACTCAACGGCACGCCACGAAGCGGCTGAGCGGAAGACTTTTCCGATTGTCTGGGCAGCCATCCTGATGCTGCTTCTCTTCATCAGCCACAGCGCAAAGGCGCAGGTGAATACCGGAACTCTCAGCGGACAGATCACGGACAGCTCCGGCGCCGCTGTCGCTGGTGCGCAGGTAACCGTCTCCGACCCTGCCACCGGCTACACCCGCAGCGACAAGACGCAATCCGACGGCCAATACAATCTGCCCAATCTTCCCATCGGTTCCTATACGCTCACCGTCGCTGCGCCGGGCTTTGCCGTCGAAAGCGAATCGGTCACCATCAATGTCGGCGCCCGCGCTCGCGCTGATCTCCGTATGCGCGTCGGCTCCGAGAGCCAGACCGTGCAGGTCACCTCTCAGGACAACGCTCTGGCGCGCGACGACGCCTCCATCAGCTCGATCGTCACCGAGGACACGATCAGCGAAACTCCGCTCTTTCTGCGCAACTGGGATGATCTGCTCCGAGTTGTTCCCGGCGTTCAGATCAATCGCTACACCAACCAGGCCGGCTCAACAGCCGCCGGACGCACTGGCGATTTCAACGTCAACGGCGTCCACTCGCTCCAGAATAACTTCATCCTCGACGGCATCGACAACAACACCTTTTCCGAAAACGTCCAGGAGCTGAGCACCGAGGCAGCGCACCCTTCCGTCGACGTCATCGCCGAGTTCAACGTCATCACTAACCCTTATTCCGCCGAGTACGGACGCGCACCCGGCGCCGTCGTCTCCGTGAACACGCGCAGCGGAACCAACCAGATTCACGGCACCGCTTATGAGTACGTGCGCAATCAGTTCTTCGACGCCTTCGATTATTTTTCCAAGCAGTCGCTGAAAACCAAGGCCGAAGACAACCAGAATCAGTTTGGCGGCAGCCTCGGCGGACCGATCCTGCGCAATCGTCTCTTTTTCTTTGGCAACTATGAGGAGACGCGCATCAAGCAAGGCGTCTCGCGAGTAGCCACCGTCCCTCTGGACAATGAGCGCATCGGCGACTTCAGCCCTGCCGCGGCCGCAGCCGACGGCATCTCGCCCTACCCGACGATCTATGATCCGACAACCTGCTCGACGCCCTATAACCTGAAGAGCGGCGGTTGCCAGCCCTATACCAACAACCAGATTCCAACCAGCCAGATCGACTCCAGCGTCAGCGCGCTGATGGCCCTGTTTCCCGAGCCAAACTTCAAAAACGGCGGAGCCAATTATCCCGAGCTGAACAACTACTCCCGCACCGGCGCGCTCACGGACTTCAACGGCAGTCTGGACACGCGCGTGGACTGGACCGCTTCACCTGTCGATACCGTCTTCGCGCGATTCAACTACTTCAACCGCACGCGCGACATTCCCGGCTATTTCGGTGGGCTTGCCGATGGCAGCGCAACCTCCGCCTGGGGCAATCAGATTCTGAAAGGCGCCAGCCTTGTGCTTGGCTGGACGCGCGTCCTCACCCCCGCCATGGTCAACGACTTCCGCTTCGGCTGGGTTCGCGACTACTCCTTTGCGGCGCAGCAGCCCTTTGGACTCTCGCAAAATGCGGGCCAGTTTGTTCCGGGAATACCCAACAATCCGGCTACCGGCGGCGGCGTTCCACTCACCGCCTTCACCAACAAAACCTTTCTCGGCTCGCCGGATTACCTGCCCAAGCAGCAGGTTCCCATGCTCTATCAGTACGTCGACACGCTCTCCTGGACGCACGGCAACCAGACGCTCAAGGTCGGCGCCAACCTCTACGCGCCCATGCGCAACCTCTTTCAGGATGAGCCAGGCACGCGCGGCGACCTCACCTTTACCGGCATCTTCACCGGCCTTTCTTACGCCGACGGCCTCATCGGCGCCACCGAGTACACCCAGCTCACCAACGTCTTCTTTGTCGATCAGCGCATGTGGATGGCCTCCGGATTTGTCGAAGACGACTGGAAAGCCACGCCGCGGCTGACCCTCAACCTCGGCCTGCGCTACGACTTCAACACGCCGGCCTATGAAGCTCGGAATCGCATGGCCAACTTCAACCCCGCGGGCAACGGCTCGCTGGTCTTTGCCAAGTCCGGCTCACTCTACAACAAGACTCTTGTTCATCCCAACACCACCGATTTTGCTCCGCGCATCGGCGTCTCCTATTCGCTGGATAACAATACCGTCCTCCATGCCGGATTCGGCATGTACTACACCGGCCTCGAGCGCATCGGAAGCGAAAACCAGCTTGCCGAAAATCCGCCCAACCTGATCAACAAAACCCTGGCCAGCAACAGCCATCCGGTGCTCAAGCCCTCGGTTGGCTTCCCGTCGAACTTCCTCAATCCGAGCACCATCAACTTCAACCAGCTTCAGAACTTTCACATCCGCTCGGAGAATCCCAACCTTGCTCCGCCTACGGTCGAGCAGTGGAGCGTCGGCATCCAGCGTCAGCTTGGTCCCACCTGGCTGGCTGAACTCGACTACGTCGGCACCCACTCCAGCAATCTGGACGTGCTGCGCAACTACAACCAGGTGCTCATCTCCGGCAACCAGGTCATCACCAGCCCCAGCGCGCCCGGCGGCACCGTGCCATACGCGGATTTTGGTCAGGTCGAATATATGGACTCGATCGGTCGCGGCAACTACAGCGGCCTGCAAGCCTCGCTGGTTCGCGCCATGAAGAACGGCCTCAGCGTGCGCGCTGCCTACACCTACTCACACGCGCTCGACAACGCTCCGGAAGAGCTGGAATCAAACTCGGGCGATGCGCCCAACGGTCGCAACAACAGTGCCTGGTATGGCAGCGCCGACTTCGATGTTCGCCACCGCATCTCGGCAACCTACATCTACCAGTTTCCTTTTGGACATGGTCGCGCCATGCTTCAGCATGGAGTTACAAGCTGGATTCTGGGCGACTGGCAAACCTCCGGCGTCTACACCTACTACAGCGGCCATCCCTTCACCGCCAACTGGGGCAGCGAAAGCAGCCTGCTCGACGCCTACGGCTTTGCCACCGCCGTGCCGAACGTCGCCGCGCCCGTCCACTACTTCAAGAGCCAGCAGTGCTGGTTCTATGACAACCTGAATCCCAATTGCATGACCACCGGCAACGCCTCCACGCCCTACACCGATCCCGGCAAATACAACATCGGCAACAGTGGGCGCAACACGCTGGTCGGCCCGCCAACCGACCTCTTTGACTTCGCCTTGATCCGCGAAATTCCCATCAGCAACCGCTGGTCCAGCGAGTTCCGCTGGGAGGTCTTCAACCTCGCCAACCACGCCGTCTTTGGCCAGCCCAGCGGCAACGTCAGCAACAGCAGCGCCGCCGCCATCACCACGCTCTCCGCCGATCCGCGCGTCATGCAGTTTGCTCTGCGCGTCAGTTGGTAACCACCCAACCACCGCGGCACAGGCGATCAACCTCTCGCCTGTGCCGTTCCCTGATCCCGGAGCGAACTCATCATGCCGCGTTTCCACTTCTCTCGCACTGCCCTGTCGCCCACCCTCCTGTCCCATGCCGCCTTGTCTCGAGTCTGCTGGCTTGCTCTCCTGCTTTGCCTGCTGGCCGGTGCCCGGGCAACTCCGGCTCAGTCCATTCCTGCGCCTGGTTCCCGCACGCTTCTCGACGCGCACAACTGCTATCCCTACTTCGAGTGGTGGACCGACCGCATTGACCGCGCGCTTTCCACCGGAACTCCCGTCGCCATCGAGCAGGATCTGGCCTGGTACACCGATCCCAAAACCGGCAAAAGCTGGTCCGTGGTCACGCATGGCGATCCGCTCACCGGCCATGAACCTACGCTGGAGAGTTACTTTTTCTCGCACGTCCGTCCCATCGTCGAGCAAGCGCTGCGTTCTCCGGACCACTCGCAATGGCCCCTCATCACTTTAAACCTGGACTTCAAAGACAACAAACCCGCGCATCTCGCCGCGGTTCTTGCGCTTCTCCGTCAACATCAGGACTGGATCACCACCGCAACGCGCACCGATTCGATCCAGCAGATCAGCCCACTGCGCGTGCGGCCGATTCTGGTGCTGACCGGAGAATCCGACGCGCAGCAGCAGGTCTTTTACGACCAGATTCCCCTCGGCCAGCCCATCCTGCTCTTCGGAGCCATCCACAGCGCCGACAAAGACCCGCGCTCGGCGCCCGAGGTTCTCGACTCCGAACCCGCCAGCAACTATCGCCGCTGGTGGAACAACTCCTGGCGCGTCGTCGAACCCGCCGGACAACCGAACGCCGGTGCCTGGACACGCGCCAAAAACCTGCGCCTCCGCTCACTCGTCGAGCAGGCACACCATAACGGCCTGTGGATTCGCTTCTATACCCTCGATGGCTCGCCCGACGCCGACCTGAGCTGCCACGGCTGGTTCCGCGGCTATAGCTTCGGCTCGCTCGCCTTAGTCCAGCAGCGCTGGCGCGCCGCCATCGCCGCTCAGGTCGATTACCTCGCCACCGACCAGTACGAACAGCTCCGCAGCCTGCTGCCTATACGCTGACCGGCAGGCAAAGCAAAGCGGCGCAGGCATCGATCGCCTGCGCCGCTTCCACTCCACTACTCGCTCTTTGGCTTGCCGGACCACTTGGGCTTGCCCTTGCTCTTGCCCTCAAAGGAATCTCGCCAGCGCTTCTTTTCGCGCGGCTTGCCGTCCGGACCCATCTTTTGCGTGCTGTTGCGTCCGCCGGGCTGCGGCTTGTCTTCTTCCGTCCGCCACTTGCCGCTGGTGCGCGCGGGTCCGCTGCGACCGAACGAGGGTTTCGACGAACCGGGTCGTGAGCTTCCGGAGTTCGCAAAGCCGGGTTTGGAGAATCCGGGTTTAGAGAATCCGGGTTTGGAAAAACCCGTTCGAGCCGCGCCGGGTTTGCCAAAGCTTCGTTCAGCGCCGGCGCGTTCGGTTTCTCCTGCATCGGGCCGGGTACGCGATGGCCCGTTGGGTCGAAATTGTCCGCTGGGCCTACCTGAACCTGTGGATCGGCCTGAACCACCGGGCCGGGACGGTCGCGCAAAGCCGCCTTCGCGCTTGAAGCCCGAACGCTGGGAACCCGAACTCTTGAACCCGGCATTTCGGTCCGAACCCGCGCTGCGTCCGCCCGTGTCGCGCTCCCGCGAATTTCTTTCTCCCGTTGCGCTGCGCTGCGGACGGTCGTTGTACGAGGGGCGTCCATCGGGCCGAGCTGATCGCATTGGCCCCGAACCGGCCGGCCGCTCACTCCGCACCGGTCGTTCGCCGCGCTCGCGATCTTGCCATGCTGGCCGTGGCGCGGATGAATCGGAGGATCCTGATCTTGACGTTCCCGGTCTCGGCGCTCCAGTTCTCGGTGCTCCCGATCTTGGCGCTCCCGGTCTTGCGCTGCCACCTGCAAATCGCGCTCCGGGCGATGGCGTGAATCCGCGGCTATCTCGTCCGCCGCGCTCATGCCGCACGCTGCGACCTGCCTCTTTGGGCAGTGCAATCGGCTCGCGTCGCCGCTTCGGCTTCCATTTTCCTTCAGCAGCCAACCGCAGCAGTCGCAGTTCTTCCTCGTCCAGCTCTCGCACCTTGCCCGGCTCCTGATCCAGCTCCAGCGGACCGTAACCGACGCGGCGAATTTTTTCCACGTGATGGCCGATCTCTTCAAACATCTTGCGTAGTTCGCGGTTGCGCCCTTCGATCAGCACCACTTCAAACCAGGGATTGTCTCCTTGCCGCACCTTGCGAATCTGTGCAGGCGAGGTGCGCACGCGACCTTCGCCGCTGCCCGGGCGTCCGCGCTCGATCACCACTCCGCTGCGCAGCGAATCGAGCGTCACTTCGTCGGGATCCCCGGCCACCTTGACCAGGTAACGCTTCTCCACTCCATGTGCGGCGCGCGTCAGTCCGTTGGCCAGCGGACCGTCGTTGGTCACCAGCAGCAGGCCTTCGCTCAGGTAATCCAGTCTGCCCACCGGATAGACTCGCTCGCGCACACCCTTGAAGAAGTCCATCACCGTCGGACGACCCTCCGGATCGCTCACCGTCGTGACGTACCCCTTCGGCTTGTTCAGGACAAAGTAGCGCATCCGCTCGGCAGCCTGCACCAGCTTGCCATCCACGCGCACATGGTCGCGGCCCAGCAAGGCCCGCGAACCCGGCTCGGTGACCACTTGCCCGTTCACCTGCACACGCCCCTCGGCGATCAGCTCCTCGGCGCGACGGCGCGAAGCCACTCCAGCCCGCGCCAGCAGCTTTTGCAAGCGCTCGCCGGCTTGCTCATCTTCGGCAGTCATTCCGGCAATCTCTTCGTCGTCTTCGCGTGAGCGCGCAGGCTGATTCTCGCTCTGGTTCTCGCTTTGGTTCTCGCTCTGGCTGGCCACTTCGGAGAGGCTTATCGGCATCGTTTGGTTGAGATTGGGAAGCGGCTCTTCGACTTCGGCTGGCTTGGCTGCTTCCAGCGTAGCCACCAGCGAAACCGCTGCCTTTGGCTTCGCTGCCCGCCTGGGTTTGGCAGGAGCAGGATCGGCAAGCCTGGCAGCATCCGGTCGCTGGCTTGCAGCCGGAGGCCTGGCGGCTTGGCGCGCAGGCGCGATCGCAGGAGCCGGTGAGCCGATGGAACGAGCAGCTTTGCGTTGCGGTTTTCGTTCTGCCTCGACATGGATCTCTTCGACCACCAGGCCTGTGAATGGAGTTTCGGGAAGTTCGTGGTCGTCCTGCTGCCAGTCTGTTGGCTGTGGTTTCCGTCGGTTGGGCGCGGTGCGGTTGGGCGTAGCGCGATTGGGTGCGGTTCGCCTTGGCGGCGTTTGTTTCGGTGCCATTTGATTGCTCTTTTCTGACCATCTCGCGACAGTCTGTTGCGTGGTAAAACCTAGTTTTCCACTGGCTCGGCTGTCTCTTCGACAGTTTCGGTGTCTTCGCCGGGCGCATCGACGGCGGCAAACAGCTCCGGCTCTTCTGTGATTTCCGGTCCGTCGCTCAACTCTTCGGCGGCCATCTTTTCAAACTCTTCCATTGACGGCAGCTCGGAGAGATCCTTCAAACCGAAGCGCAACAGAAATTCCTTGGTGGTTTTGTAGAGCATCGGCCGCCCGACGACCTGCTTGCGTCCAGCGGTTGCGATAAGTTTTCGGCTGATGAGCGAACCGAGGACGCCGGCTGAATCGACGCCGCGAATTTCAGCAACTTCGGGAGCTGTGACGGGTTGCCGGTAGGCGACGACCGCGAGAGTTTCGAGCGCAGGCATACTGAGCTTGAGCGCCGGTTTCAGGCTTTTGACGAACTGCCGGACGGCGTCATGACACTCGGGCTTGGTGGCAAAGCGATAACCTCCGGCGACCTCGCGGATCTCGATGCCACGGTGCTCAGCCTGATACTCCTCCATCAATTCTTCGAGGATGTCGCGGAGGGCCTCTCGAACAAGACGATCTTCGCGGCGCTTCTGTTGCTCGCGAGCCTTGGCGAGGGACTCTTCGCTTGCGGTCTGCTCGGGATCTTCGGTTGCCGCGATCTGCGAGGCAGGCGGCTCCGTGCTGAGCGAGGCGCTTTCGTTGCCGAGGTCCAAAGCGGGCGCGGCTTCCTGTGTCTGCGCGGCTTCGAGGGCCTGCGCGGCTTCGCGCTCGGCTTTCTGCGCCAGAACTTCAAAGGCGAACAGATCGGCCATCTGGCCGAGTGTGATTGGCTCTTCGGCGGCGTAGATCACCGCTTCCAGTTTTGCCTTCAGGCTCATCCTGATCCTCTTGCGGTCGCCGGCGACGTGCTGATGGTCACGCGGCCGACGGAGTATCCCGATTCAAACGTTGGGGCCGCAGACGCACAGTTGCGCTGCGCTCGCACGGCCCATCCTTCCATCCTACCGGAATTAGAGACCGAGCACCGCAGCGAAGACACAAAGCGGGCTGCGGCAACCGAAGGCGGAGGCGACGGGCAAATGTGCAGCCTGGAGCGGGTTTTTCGGCGGCAACGCGTGGATTGAATTCTATAAGTATCATATTATCATATATTTGAGATATTTTCCGAGGATAAAGCTGCGATTTTTAGGGTCGGTACCCCCAGGGGGGTATATTATTTTTCCTGACAACGAAAATTTGGCGAAATGATAACTGAGTTGCAACTATTCCTGACTTTTTCTGCGACTTCGCGATGTGCGAAAGGTTGCAGCAAAGGGAGTGCCGGGGCGATCTCCGGGTGGGACGCGCCTGCAAAACAAGAGCCGACGCGGGAATGGCTTTACCTGTGTGGCGAAGCCTTGTAGAATCGAGGCTGGCGCTGGCCGACGTAGCTCAGTTGGTAGAGCAACTGATTCGTAATCAGTAGGTCGCCGGTTCAACTCCGGCCGTCGGCTCCAAAACCTCGACCGCAGCGAAGCATGGAAGGCAGTGTGCCTGCGTCGGCTGTGCGACCTGTCCTCATCCCAGGAAACTTCCCGATCCGGATTGCGGCGGGAGCGACTGGGATTTTGTGTTTGCCCTGGTGCATTCCGGCCTCTCGCCGATTGTTACAGGACTGTTACAATCGGGGGATTCGCCGGAGATCTTTCGGTGATGGAACGGAACTCCGCAGATTATGAATCTCTATGTGATGCGGCACGCCAATGCGGGCGTGCGCAAGGAAAATCCTCAACTCGATGCGCGGCGGGGCCTGATTAAAGAGGGCAAGCAGCAGTGCATGTTGATGGCGGGGGTGCTGGGCGCGCTGCGTGTGCAGGTGGATGCGATTGTCTCCAGTCCGCTGAAACGGTCATTGCAGACGGCGCAGTTTGTGGCGACGGAGATTGGTTTTGAGCAGCCGGTGGCGGTTTCGGCGGCGCTGTCGCCGGAGGCGGATTATGCGGCGTTTCACGAGTTGCTGACGCAGTTGGAAAGCTGCGAAGGTGTGCTGATTGTGGGGCACAATCCGAACTTGCAGTTATTTCTGGGGCGTTTGTTGACGGGCAACGGTGGAGCGGCGCTGCGGCTAAGGAAGGGCGCGATTGCGCGTGTGGATATGACGCGTCGCCCGCCGCAGTTGCAGTGGCTGATCGATCCTCGCCTGGCGAGGACGATTTATACCAGTGTGACGAGAAGCTCGCGGCCGAAGACTTCACGAAAATAAGCTGCTTCCTTGCGCAGGGACCACAACTCCAGCTCAGCGCCGGTGCGGCCTGGCTCGAGTTCCAGCAAAACGCGGCGCGGAAAGACGCGCGCGGAGAAGCGAACGACATCCGAAGCGCGATCCTGATTGAGCGCGATGGCCAGGCGCAGGAGCACGACGGCGCGGCATACGGGCTGGTGATCCTGAGCGGTGAGGTTGCGCATGGCCCGGTCGTCGGGCTGGGGGCGCGATTTGCCGAGGTAGCGAGCGATGGCGGAGACAAGCGTCCGCTGGTGCTGGCTGAAGCCGTAGATCTCTGAAGCCGCGATGATGTATTGCGAGTGGCGATGGTGTCCCTGGTGATTGAGAAATTTGCCGGTTTCGCAGAGGACGGCAGCGGCGGCGAGCCAGGTGCGATATTCGGTGGGAAGTTTGTGGAGAGTAGCGAGTTGGTCAAAGAGCTGGACGGCGTGTGCGCGAACCGGCTCAGCATGGCGAAGATTGACGCCGAAACGAATGGCTGTGGCCTGGACGCTCTCCCATCGCTCCTGCTCAAACTGCTCGTGGCTGAGGGCGCGCTCGTCGTGCTCGGCGAGCATTTGAGCGAGGATGCCGTCGCGGACGCCCATCTGTGAGTAGCGGAATCCGGTGAGGTGAAAGGATTCGAGCAGCGTGGAGTAGACCCATGCGCCGGCGACGATGATCTCCGCACGACGCAGGCCGATGCCGGGCACGGCGATGCGCTCGGGGAGGGTCATCTTGCGCAGGCGGCGGGCAAGCTGCCGCACCTGAGCGGTGGTGACGTGGTCAGCGCTGAGGGAAACGGAGCGGGATTTGCCGGTTTCGGCGGTGCGGCGGAATTTGTCGGGTAGGATGTGGTGCGCCTCTGCCAGAGCTGCGGCCGTGCCGGAGGTGGCGATGACGGTGAGCGGGGAGCCGGGGTGAGCGACGGAGATGCGGGCGTGGGCGCGGCGCAGCTCGCGGGTGATGAACTGCTGCATGCGCGTGAGCGCTTCCTGGTCGGGGGGATCGGTGGGCAGAAACTCCTGTGTGAGACGGACGGCACCGAGCGGAAGGCTGATGGTGGACTGGATGCGGCGGTGCTGGCTGAGGGTGATCTCGCAACTGCCCCCGCCGACATCAATGAGCAGGAGCCGGCGGTCGGCCTTTGGCTCGTTGAAGACGACGCCGCGATGGATGAGCCGGGCCTCTTCGAGTCCGGAGATGATCTCGATCTGCCAGCCGGTTTCTGCCTTGGCCCAGGTGAGGAAGGCTTCGGCGTTGCGCGCGTCGCGCATGGCTGCGGTGGCGACGACGCGAATCTGATCGACGCCATGCTGCTGGACGGCGCGCTGGAAGCGCTTGAGCGCCTTTAATGTGACGGCCATGGCCTCGGGCGAGATGAGACCGCTTTGGAAGACGCTGGCACCGAGGCGTGTGACTTCGCGATCTTCGTGGATGGTTTTGAGGTGATGGACGACGACGCGCGCAATCTTGAGCCGACAGGAGTTGGACCCGATATCGATGGCGGCAAAGGTGGTGGACATGGTGGGCGGATCGGCTCCGGTTCGCGCGCGAGCGACGACAAGGTCGTACACCAGACACCATACCATCCGCAGGCGAACTGCCGCAGCGGACCGCGCGTCGGGAAGAGATGAAGATGAGACGACGAGGCCGCGCGCGATGGGCGGACGAGGCAGGTGCCCGTGCGGAGAATGCGTGGGTTTGCGGGCTGCAGGAGCGTGATTTCGATCCCGAGCGCGCTGAAGCGTGTTCAAGTCGCTGATATGCTGAGTGTGACGGATTGTGACCTATGCCGAGTTTCTCGATCTCTGAACCTGTACCCTCTGCGCGCTTTTCTGCGGCGCGGGTATGGACGCTGTTTACGCTTTTATTTGTGCTGGTATATGGAGCGTCGCTGTTTACCCCGTCGCTGCTGGACGATGTCGACGCGAGCCACGCACAGGCGGCGGCGCACATAGCCGAAACCGGCGACTGGGTGACGATGAAGGTCAACGGGATCCGGTATCTGGAAAAGCCTCCGCTGCCTTACTGGCTGGTGGCGCTGGATTACAAGGTGTTTGGCGAGAATGTATTTGCCACGCACCTGCCGAATGCTCTGGCGGTGCTGGGCTGCGCGTGGCTGGCGTGGCTGTGGACGCGGCGTGCGTGGGGCGGGCGAGCGGGCTTCTATGCGGGTCTGGGAGTGCTGACGGCGATTGGGCCGTTTCTCTACACGCGCTTCTATATTCCGGAGGCGTTGCTGACGTTTCTGCTGCTGGGCGCGCTGTATTGTTTTTTGACGGGATTTGAGAGTCTGCGACCGGCGCGGTTCTATCTGTGCTGGGCGCTGCTGGCGCTGGCGATGCTGGCGAAGGGCCTGATTGCGCCTGTGTTCTTTGTGGGCGCGGCGTTGCCGATGATGCTGGTGAGCGGACAGTGGCGGCGGTGGCGGCGAGTGAAGCCGTTCTCGGGACTGGCGATCTTTCTGCTGATTGCCGCGCCGTGGCATATTCTGGCCGGGCTGCGGAATCCGGATCAGGGGCATCCGGTGGGCAATATTCCCTCGCCGGGGAATGTGCATGGCTTCTGGTATTTCTACTTTCTGAATGAGCATGTCTTCCGCTTCCTGGGGACGCGCTATCCGCACGACTATAACCGGATGCCGCAGTTGTGGTATTGGCTGGCGCATCTGGTGTGGCTGTTTCCGTGGAGTCTGTTTCTGCCCGCGGCGCTGATGGTGGCGTGGAAGACGCGTCACACGTGGTTGCAGCATCTGCGGCGGGACGCGGGGCAGACGGTGGATTTCTATCTGGACCATGCGGTGCGCGAGGACGCGGCGACGTATGTGCTGGGGCTGAAGTTCCGCAGCCGGTCGGCGTGGCTGCTGGGATTTTTCTCGGTCTTCACGCTGGTGTTTTTTGCGCTTTCGACGAATCAGGAATACTACACGTGGCCGGCGTGGATTCCGCTGATCATGCTGATCAGCGCGATGCTGGCAGGCCTGGAAGAGTCGCTGGAGCGCGGGGACGATTCGCTGGGCGGACGGCGCTGGATCATGATTGGCCATGAGATCTTTGCGGTGCTGGGCGTTGTGTCGGCGTCGGCGCTGGCGTGGGGATTGTGGACTTCGCGGAGCTTGCCGCATGTTTCGGATATCGGGACGCTGCTGGCGCATCGGGCGGTGGGCGATTACACGCTTTCGACCTCGCATCTGTTTGACCTGACGGGACCGTCGTTTGCAGCGCTGCGGCTGCCGGCGGCGCTGGCGGCGGTGGTGCTGCTGGTGGGACCAGTGCTTGCGCTGACGTATCGGACGCGACGGGAGCACGTGCGCGCGACGGTGGCGGTGGCGATAACGGGGGCGCTTTTTCTGGTGGCGGCGCACATTGCGTTTGCGCGATTTGAGCCGATGCTCAGCTCACGACAACTGGCCGACACGCTGCTGCAGCGAGCCGGAGCGAGCGATGATTTCGTTGTCTTTGGCGACCAGTCGGATGCTTCGTCTGTGATCTTCTATACGCATCGGTTCTTTGGGCGTCCGGCGCTGCTGGTGCATGGAAATACTTCGTCGCTGCTGTGGGGATCGTGCTATCCGGATGCGCCGAAGATCTTCCTGACGGAGAATCAGCTTGTGCGGGACTGGGGTCACGGACCGCGGCACTGGCTGTTTGCGCAGGACACCAACCGCAGCAAGGTGGAGCAACTGCTTGCCGGACGACTGTACGCAGTGCAGACGATCGCGGATAAGACGCTGTGGACGGATCGCCCGCTGGGGCAGTGAAGAAGTTTTTGGCACTGGAACCAGATTGGGTACTGGTTATCCACGGATTTTTATGGTGCAGTGCTTGTTTCGTTGTGCGGCAACCCACATACTCTTGACATAATCGCCTCATGCAGATGAGGCGGAGACGACAATCCGGCCGAAAGGTGGACACCGAATCGTGACCCGCTACAGCCGTCAGGACGTTCTCCGAATCCTGCGCATCACCCGCCGACAGTTGCAGGCGTGGGAGCGCTGGGGACTGATAGCCACCGTGGAAAGCTATGGATTTGCCGAGCTGAGCCAGCTCCGGCTGCTGCGTGAGCTGCAAAGCCAGCGGATGCGCCCGGCGTCGATTCGGCGGTCGGTGGAGGCGATGCAGGCGGTGAGCGGAATCGCCAATCCGCTGCAACAGTCGGCGGTGGTTTCGACGGGACGACGACTGGTCTTTCGCACGGAAGGCGCGATGGTCGATCCGATACGACGCCAGCTACTGTTTGACTTTGAACCGCGCGGGGCCGCTGCGACCACGCTGTCCGTAATAGACGGGGCTGGGATGGACAGCTCTGCGATGGGCGCGAGTGAAGGCACCGTGCAGCAGCTTTTCTTTGAGGCGATTCAGGCCGAGGAGACTGGCGAACGCAAACTGGCGATGAAACTGTATGAGCGGATTCTCGAGGTGAATCCTGGATTTCCCGCAGCGCTGATCAATCTGGGGACGATTCACTATCATGCAGGGCGCTTTGAGGTGGCCGAGCAGTTGTATCGTCGCGCGACGGAGTCGGACCCAAACTATGTGCTGGCGTTCTTTGATCTGGGCAATGTGCTGGATGAACTGAAGCGCTCGGCGGAGTCGATTCGCGCCTATGAGATGGCGCTGGAGCTGGCTCCGGATTATGCCGACGCGCACTACAATCTGGCGATGGCCTACGAGCGCAAAGGCCTGCGGCGGAAGGCGCTGGAGCACTGGCGGCAGTATTTGCAGATGGATCGCAGCGGGCCGTGGAGCGAGCACGCGCGGACGCAACTGCGCAAGCTGCTGAGCCGGGAAAAGCTGGCGATTACGCATCGGACGAAGAGCTTTCGCGCCCGGGGAGAACGTGTCGCTTCGCGGCTGGAGCTGGTGGCGGACGCGACCGCCTGAGGGCGGGGATGAGCCGATCAGGAACTTTGAGTCGGCAAGCCCTTTGGGTCGGCAAGCCTGAGATTTTTTTCGCACCCGTCGAAAGAGCGGCTACTTCAGCGGAAAGAGGCTGACATTGCGGAAGTAGACCTCGGCGCCCTCGGATTGCAAAAGAATCTTGCCGCTGGAGGGAAATGGGTCTGTCCCTTCGTTGACCAGCTTGCCGTTCACATATTGCCTGACGGTCTTGCCGTCTGTGACCAGTTCGAGCAGGTTCCAGTCGCCGTGCGGTTTTTCCACTTCGCCAACCGGGTCGCGAAAGCCGGTGACGTTTTGCGAAGGGCCTTTGCCGAAGCGGTCGATTTTGACGGCGCTGCCGGGCGGTCCGGTGACGCGTTTGCCATCCTTGCCGGTCAGTGCTGCGCCATCGGTGAGCCAGAAGTCACCCGTGCCCCCCTCCATGACCTGAAACTCGACGGATCGTGGCCAGATCTTGTTCGGTCCCTGCACGTAGTAGAGAATGCCGCTGTCGCGCGCTTTTCCGGCGCGATCCATGAACGTTCCCTGGCCCCACTTGAACTCCGCACGCAGATAGAACCGCGAAAAGCTGCGCTTGGTAATCAGATATCCGTACTCTGTTCCGGAGATGTGGATATTTCCATCCTCGACACGAAAGACGCCATCGGGGTCGTGGTCCAGGCCGAACTGTTTGACAAAGCGCTGAAAGTTGCTGAGGCCGTGGCCATCAAAGAGCTTGATCTCGCGGCGATGCGGCGGCAGCGGGATGGCCCTGGCAACAGAAGGCAAAGAGCCAATTGCTAAAGCGCTGATTGCGACAGCTACCAACGCTGTGCCAATTTTTCTTCGCATCGCCAGACCTCCGAATCGCTTATTCATGCCAGCAATGTGACTATACGCGGCCTGGCATCGGCAAGCCAAGGCTGCTTTCCATCAGGATAGACAACGTTCAAGGCAGCGACACAGGCAAAGAGAGTCGCTCTCTCTTGGCGTCTCTGCATCAGGCGGATGGGACAAATCTATCGGCCGATCATCTGCGGAAGGTTGCGGTGGCTGAAGGCCGCGACAGGGATGGGTTGGAGTGGAATGGATGGGCCTTCCCAAAGTAGTTGCGGGCTGCCGACGCTGACTGTTTCCAGCGCTTCGAGGCGGATGCGGTGCTTTCCGGCTCGCAGGCCGATAGTTCCGGTGGCATATCGCATGGCGTTGTCAGGACTGCCGCAGACCTCGGCGAACTGGGGTCCGGTGGCGGCGACGGGCTGGTGATCGACCAGAAGGCGGGCGCCGTCGCGCGAGAGCAAAGCGAAGCGGTATCCGCCGTCGGAGGGAACATCCACAAAGCCTTCGTAGGCGACGGCGAAGCGGGTAAAGCCGCCGGAGTCCGCGGCAGCGAGCGTGGTTGCAACCCCGGCGCGCATGGGAACCTGCTGATCGAAGTTGGGAAAATCGGGCCACTGGCCGGGGAAGATCTGATAGCTGAGGCCTGGCGCAGTGGGTAGTGCTGTGGGTCCGGCGGTCATGGCGGGAAGCCAGCGGGCGACGACGGCGACGGCCTGCTCGGCCCAGTCCTGCTGCGGCGCGGCCGTGTGCGAGCTGCGCTTGTCTTCGACATGGAGCAGTACGCGAAAGCTGCCAGCGCCGCTGGCGGCTCCATCGAGCTGGGTGCCGAGCGCATCGGGGAAGCGATGGTGTACTCGGCGGCCCGTGGCGGTGGCGCCGTCGCCGAAGAGCCAGGTATAGCGGACATGGCGATGGGGTTGCCTGGCGGCTTCAAAGTGGGCGCGCTGACCGGGCACGAGGACCGGATCGCGGACGGTGAACGAGGCCTGAAGCGTGGCCGCGGGAGCGTAGGCGGGTTCTGATGCACCGTCAGCGACGGTGAGCGGAACGCCTGGGTCAGAATCGATACGCTGCTGGCCGTACTTCACGTTTTCCAGATGAATATCGTGCACATTGCCGGAGAGCAGCGAGCTGACGAGCGGGGGCTGGCCGAGCGCCCAGATGTTGTGGAAGGTGAAGTCGTGCAATTCAGGCTGGCTCTGCTGCATCTGGAAGAGCGAGTACCAGTCATCGAGAAAGAGATTCTGAAAGGTGAAGTCACTATGGTCGCCGGCTGCGCCGTTTGCGCCCCAATAGGTAAAGAGCGCAAAGGGCAGGCCGCAGGAGCCGATGCCGCCGTGGAGGATGTCTGAGTCGCGGAGGGTGAAGTGGTGGGAGCTATACCGTTTTTGTGGCCATCCGGCGCGGACGATGTTGGAGATGCTGGTGGAAAGCTCGGAGTTCTCGACGAGAATGTTGGCCACCTGATGTCCGGGCTTGACCATCGCGGCTTCGTCGTATCCGGGCCAGTTGCCCTGCATGGCGAGAATATCGTCGGAGGCGCGGAAGAAGGAGTTACGCACGACGGCGTCGCCGCCGCCGAGCCAGTCCATGCCGTCCTGATTGGCGTTTCCGGGGTTGCCGCCGATGACACGCAGGTCGTCGTAGAGGAAGCCGGTTGAGTCCTTCATCTGGATGGACCAGGTTCGGCTGCGGACTAGACAGGTTACGCCTTCGATCTGGATCTGATGAGCGTCGAGGGCGCCGATGCAGTGCCAGTCGGGCCGCTGCATCCAGCCCTGATCGTTGTTTGGGTCTTGGGGGCCGTCATAGAGGACGACGCCGCGACCGAGAACCTTGACGTTGGAGACGTGCCAGAGATTGATGCTGCCCTGAATGACGGCTCCGGGGGTGAGATACCAGGTTTCGCCGCTTTTGGGATTGAGACTGCCGGGGTGGAGGCCGGGCGCGACGACATGTACCGCTGGCCCGGTGGGCGCGGGGGCTACGGGCGGCGTGGCAAAGACGAAGATCATGCGGGCGTGGTTGAGAAAATCGCCGGGGCGGCTGATGGAGAGTTTGGCGGGATGATCGAGCCGGAAGTGGATGGTGTCTGCGGTGCGCGTGGGGCGGATGCCGAGCCGCCAGGGCTGGATATCGACGCCTGCATTCCAGAAACCCTTGTCGCGAGCGGTGATGGCGACGTCGACGGGTCCGGTCATGGTGAAGCTGAGATAGTCATAGCTGGCCGCGGCGTGGGCGAGCGGCGCGGGCTGGCCGTTGAGGGTAACGGTGAAGTCGCTGGCACGGAGCAGGTCAGGAATCGGGATGGCAGCAGCGGTTCCACGAGCCAAGGCAAGCGGAGAGCCGACGAACAGGAGAGTGGCCAGCAACGAGGCCAGGCGAAACGCAGAAAAGACTGAGGCGCGTAGTCCGGAAACGCGCGAATGCGAAGAGTGGGTGAGCAGCACAGCATGAGTGTAGCTGGTGCGGGCAGCCCTGCCGCAAGTGCAATCTGGCGGGAGGCAGGGCTGGATGGGCCGGGTCAAAGCCGGCAGATGAGCAGTTCTCGCTCGTAGATCATCTCCGGTGGCAGATGGTCGTGCAGGTCGAGGAAGAGTTCTTCATGATCCATGACCTCACGCTTCCACTGGGCATGATCCACCTGTTGAATGGCGTCAAAGCGGGCACGATCGAAGTCCATGCCGTCCCAGTGCATGTCTTCGTATCGGGGCGTCCAGCCGATGGGTGATTCCAGGCTGAGTGCGCGCCCGCGCACGCGATCGACGATCCACTTGAGGACGCGCATGTTGTCGGAGAATCCGGGCCAGAGGAAACGGCCTTCGGCATCCTTGCGGAACCAGTTGACGTGGAAGATGCGCGGCGTGGAGCGGAGGCTACGCTGCATCTTGATCCAGTGTCGGAAGTAGTCGCCCATGTGATAGCCGCAGAAGGGCAGCATGGCCATGGGATCGCGACGGACCTTGCCGACGGCTCCCGCAGCGGCGGCGGTGGTTTCAGAACCCATGGTTGCGCCGATATAGACACCGCTGGACCAGTTGAATGCCTGGTAAACCAGAGGCAAGGTGGAGGCGCGTCGCCCGCCAAAGAGGATCGCGGAGATGGGCACGCCAGCGGGATTTTCCCACTCGGGATCAATCGATGGGCACTGGCTGGCGGGTGCCGTGAATCGTCCGTTGGGGTGGGCGGCTGTACGCCCTGTCGATTGGGCGATCGCCGGCGTCCAGCGCTCTCCGCGCCAGTCGATGCACTCGGCGGGAGGGTCGCTGGTCATGCCTTCCCACCAGACGCCGCCCTCGGGCGTGAGGGCAACATTGGTGAAGATGGTGTTGCGAGAAAGCGTGGCCATGGCGTTGGGATTGGTGCGCGCGCTGGTGCCGGGAGCGACGCCGAAGAACCCCGCCTCCGGGTTGATGGCGCGGAGATGGCCCTCGGCGTCGGGCTTGATCCAGGCGATATCATCGCCGACGGTCCAGACCTTCCATCCCTTGAAGCCTTTCTTCGGCGGAATGAGCATGGCGAGGTTGGTTTTGCCGCAGGCGGAGGGAAATGCGGCGGCGAGATAGGTCTTTTCGCCCGAAGGAGACTCGACACCAAGGATGAGCATGTGTTCGGCCATCCAGCCTTCGTCGCGTGCGATATTCGAAGCGATGCGCAGGGCAAAACACTTTTTACCGAGTAGCGCGTTGCCGCCGTAGCCGGAGCCATAGCTCCATATTTCGCGCGTTTCTGGAAAGTGAACGATGTATTTGGTGTCGTTGCAGGGCCAGGGAATATCCTGCTGGCCGGGAGCAAGCGGGGCGCCGACCGAGTGCATGCAGGGCACGACGCGCTTGATGTCCTTGTCGATTTCGGCAAAGACGGGCTTTCCGATGCGCGCCATGATGCGCATGTTGACGACGACGTAGGGTGAGTCGGTGAGCTGGACGCCGATCTGCGACATGGGCGAACCGATTGGACCCATGGAAAATGGCAGGACATACATGGTGCGCCCCTGCATGGAGCCGCGGAAGAGTTGCTTCAGCTTGCGGCGCATGGCGAAGGGGTCTTCCCAGTTGTTGGTTGGCCCGGCGGTGTCTTTGGAGAGCGAGCAGATGAAGGTGCGATCCTCGACGCGAGCAACGTCGTTGGGCGCGGAGTGAGCGAGAAAACAGCCGGGCCAGAGCTTCGGGTTGAGCCGGGTGAAGGTGCCGGAGGCGACGAGTTCCTCGCAGAGCCGGTCATACTCCTTCTGCGAGCCGTCTACCCAGTGGATGTGCTGGGGCTGGCATAGCTCTGCCATTTTTTCGACCCAGCGGATCAGATGGCGATTGGTGGTGGGAGGAGTGACTTGCGACTTTCTTGCGTTCATGGAATCCTTTCCGCGCCCGGCACCCTGGTCCGAAGACGCGCAACAGGCAAGTTTAAGGCCCGCTGCTGGTCTTTCGCTACCACCTGTCCCGGTTTGCATTGGGTCCTTGGGCTTTGGGGGGAGATGGGATGGCCTGTGCCTGTGTGCTCAAGAACGGGACTCGAACAGGCAGTGAGCCGCTACAATGATGCAAGCAGAGAGTCATTTTTGCGACTCCAACGGGCCTATAGCTCAACGGTTAGAGCAGAGCACTCATAATGCTTTGGTTCCAGGTTCGAATCCTGGTGGGCCCACCAGGACATTGCCCAAAATGGGTTGCGCGACACATGGCGACCCGCGAAGAGTGATTGCGCGGCGACTTGTGATTCTGCCGCTGCAACCTGATGTTGCGATCTGCTGCTGGCATCTGCTGCTGTGATTTGATCCGGCACAACGACACAACTTCTGCAAATGCCTTTGCGCTCACAGGCTGAGGCTGATCACTTGCCAGCAGGTAAAAGAGAGGTTTATGGTTGCTGCGAGACGACGGATGGGAAGGCGCTGGCGCGGAGCCTTGGGTTGAGTATCCTGGCCTGACACGTTTCGCCTGTCGTTGTTTTCACAACCTGCAAGCGCAGTTGACTCCGGGCAAGACCGATTCGGTAGCCAACGGCGAGAAACGAGTACTGTCGATGAAGGAGCCACAAGATTCCGCCGGCATGAATCGCCGCCAGTTTCTACAAACCACAGCAGCCGCTGCGATGACGCTGGGATGGGGCGGAATCCGTTCTTTAGCCGCGCCCGGAACTCCCGGAGACGCCATTCCGTGGGTGACGCTGAACAATGGCCTGAAGATGCCGCGCCTCGGACTGGGCACGATGACGCTTACCGGTAATGTGGGCATAGAAAGCGTTGCGGAGGCGATCTCGCTGGGCTATCGCCTGATCGATACGGCGATGATCTATTCCAATGAAGTGGAAGTGGGCCAGGGCATTCGGCAAAGTGGCATCGAGCGCGAGAAGCTGTTTGTAACTTCCAAACTGTGGAAGACCGATATGGGCTATGAAAACGCCAAGCGCGGCTTTCAAACCTCACTGAACAAGCTACAGACAGATTACCTCGATCTATACCTGATTCATCGACCCTCCGGCGGCGATTGGAAGGGATCTTGGCAGGCGATGGAAGAGCTTTATGGGCAGGGACGGATCAAGGCGATTGGCATGAGCAACGCCAGCTTTGCGCAGATGGATTACCTGATCGCGAATGCGAAGGTGAAGCCGGCCGTGCATCAGATTGAGACTCATGCGTTTTTTCAGGAAGACAAGGCACATGCCTACCTGAAGCAACATGGTATTCAGCATGAGGCATGGTCGCCGTTTGCCGAAGGTCGTCATGGAATGTTTGACCAGCAAACGCTGAGCGGCATTGCCAAGAAACACGGCAAGAGCGTCGCACAGGTATGTTTGCGATGGCATTTTCAGCGTGGCGTGGTTGCCATTCCACGATCCAGGCAAAAGGCGCATATCGCGGAGAATCTGAATATCTTTGATTTCACGCTGAACGATGCGGATATGGCTGCGATTGCACCGCTGAATCTGGGTGTTACGCAGTTCCCTGAGTGGAGCTGAAGGTAGCTCAACTCGCAAGCCTGTCTTGCAATCGCAGAGGCAGGTTGGGAGCGGCGAGGCGCAGGAGAAAGTATCCAAAGCCGACAACGGATCGGGACTGAAACAGATTGGGACTGGAACAGATCGGGACTGAAACAGATTGGGACTGGAAAAGGCCGAATCCCCTGCTGCGTGCTACACAGCAGGGGATTGTTGTTAAGGCCAGCCATGACTCATGGGGGAGATGGCAGCATCAAGCTTGAAGAGTCAAGCCTGGTCCGGGAGCTGCTGCATCAGTTCCTGAATCCACGAATCGCGGCTGACCCTGGGCACGCCCATCGCGGCGTTGGCGACGTCGCTCCATGCTTCCCAGGTGGCCAGGCGCTCAGCATACGCGGCGCGCGCCCGAGGGAGAATCGTAGTGCCAAGCCCGAGACGCAGCGGCGGGTTATCGGAATCCACGAGCTTGAGAACGGCTTCGGCAGTGGCATGAGGATCACCGCGTTCCATGCTGGCCAGTTGTGTCAGGAACTGCTTTCTGAACTCCGCGTAGGGTGGTTGGGCATCGGCGATCGTGGAGCCTTTGCCGAACTCGGTCGCGTAGGCGCCCGGCTCGACGATGGTTACGCGAATGCCGAATCCTTTGACCTCCTGCGCCAGCGCTTCGTGCTGGGCTTCGATAGCCCATTTGGTGGCGCAGTAGTAGCCGACAAACGGGATGGATGTGATGCCAAGACCGCTGGAAACAGCGAGAATGTGGCCGCTGCCCTGCTGACGCAAAAGCGGCAAAGCGGCGCGCAGGACGCGAATCATACCGAGGTAGTTGACATTGAAATGGTTGCTGATTTGTTCATCGCTTGCCTCTTCCGTCGCGGCAAATAGGCTTACGCCGGCATTGTTGACGAGAACATCGAGCCTGCCGAAGTGGGAATGTGCCTGCCGCAACACCTGCTGCACCTGAGCAGCCTGGGTGACGTCGAGAGCCAGCGGCAGAACCGAGTCGCCGAAACGCTCTGTGAGATCGGCGACGTCGGATAATTTGCGGGCCGTCGCCGTGACCTGATCGCCGCGTTCCAGAGCGGCTTCCGCCCAGATGCGTCCAAAGCCGCGCGATGCGCCGGTGATAAACCACGTTTTCTTCATCATCGTATTCTCCATATGTTTGGCTGCTGCGTGAGGTTGCTGATGGGGTAAGGGCGGTTATTCCTGCGTGAAGCGCAGGTTGTTGAGATCGGCGATTAGTCCTGGTCCTGTGGGAGTCCATCCGAGTTTCTGCTTCGTTTTTGTGCTGGATCCCTGAAGGTTCATCGTCACAAAGCGCTCGAGGAACCCGAAATGCTCCTGGGCCTGTTCGGGAGCGATGGAACGGATGGGGATGTTCAATGCATGACCGATGGCTGTGGCGATCTGGACGATCGGCACGCCTTCTTCCGCCACGGCATGATAGCGTGCGCCGGTTTCATGCTTCTCCAGTGCAAGACGGTAGAGGCGCGCGGCATCGAACCGATGCACTGCGGCCCAGAGGTTGTGTCCCTCGCCGACGTAAGCCGAGACACCCTTTTGACGGGCCAAGGCGATGAGATAACTGACCAGGCCCTGCTTGACGGTATCGTGAACCTGAGGAAGGCGCACAATGGCCGTGCTGACTCCACGGGCTGCGAGCGCTTCGCCGGTTGCTTCAGAAGCGCGCGGGTAGGAACTGGAGACAGGCACGGGAGGATCATCCTCGGTCGCCAGGCGGCCTGGAGCGATCACGGCGAGTCCACCCGTAAGAATGAACGGACGGCTGGAACCCTGAAGCACCTCGCCGATGACTTCAATGGCGCGCTGATCGAGTTCGCAGCTTTCCGCGAATCGGGTCCAGTCGTGCTGGAAGGCGGTGTGGATGACCGCGTCCGACGCAGCCGCTCCGCTTCGCAGACTCTCCAGATCATCCAGATCGCCGCGCAGCGGCTGAGCGCCAAC
>JAJZCP010000117.1 GCA_021846065.1 Acidobacteriota bacterium | reverse complement strand
TCCTGAAGTCGATCCACGACGGCAAGCCACTGGGCGCCAAACACCTCTGGGAGAAAATGCCTGTTCACCGCTTCTGGATGCTTCTGGTGCAGGACGCATGCGAAGCGTACTATTCGCATCCTTATGTGTGGGACGAGGTCGGCTTCGGCGGGCCCGCATATCCACGCGCCTACATGCGTCTGGAGCGCGGCGAGCCCGAGCCGTGGGAGGTAGCCGAGCAGCGCTACGAATGGGAGGCGCCGGCAGATTCCGTCTCCGACGTCTACGAACTTGTCAGCGGGCATGACTTGCATTCTGCGCAGCCGGGCCAGGGAGGAACGCATTGAGTCGCGGAGAGAACAACGCCACCGGCGCGGGGCTTGACTACGGCGCTCCATTTGGCAACGCGCTGGGCCCCATCCAACACATCGATGTACCGATGCGACGCTTTGGTGAGGAGGAAGTCGACTACGTCGTCGTCGGTGTTGGGTCGGCCGGCGGTGTTTTGCTGCAGCGGCTCGCTCGCGCGGGCTTCCGTGTTGTGGGCCTTGAAGCCGGACCGTTTTGGGACACGGAGCGGGATTGGGTGAGCGATGAAGCGGGGTCCCACAATCTGTACTGGGAAGACCTTCGCATTACGGGCGGCAAAAATCCGCTCGCACTCGGCGCGAATAACTCCGGGAAAGGTGTTGGTGGCGGCTCCGTGCACTGGGCTGCATTCACGCCGCGGCTTCACCCGTCAGATTTTCGTATCTACTCCGAGGACGGCGTCGGTTTCGATTGGCCCATGAGCTATGACGAGCTGAAGCCATACTACGAGCAGCTTGAGCTCGAGATGCCGGTCGCAGGCCCCGCTTACTTTCCCTGGGGCGACCCGCATGGCTACGCATATGGTCCGCACCCGATGGGGGGTGTGGGCAACGCGCTGATTAAGGGATGCACCGCTCTCGGAATCGGCGTCAGCATCGGCGGCCCGGTGGCCATTCTCTCCGGTTCGCATGGAGATCGACAGCACTGCATCTATCGCGGCTTCTGCATTCAAGCGTGCAAGGTTGGCGCAAAAGCCAGCACTCTGATTACGCACGTACCGGATGCACTGGCGAGCGGAGCGGAGATCCGCGACAACTGTATGGTGAGCCGCGTGCACATGGGGCGGGAAAACCGCGTGACCGGCGTCAGTTACTTTGACAAAGAGGGCCGGCAACATTTTCAGAAGGCGCGTGCCGTTATTGTTTCCGGCTATGCGATTGAGACGCCGCGTCTGCTACTGAATTCCGCGTGCCCCGGCTATGAGAATGGTCTGGCAAATTCGAGCGGTACCGTAGGCCGCTATCTGATGGCGCAGGCCGGCAACGTGATTCTCGGCCGGTTTGACCAGCCTGTGCGGATGTATAAGGCGCCCCCTGCGCATTGTCTGACCGAGGAGTTCTACGAGACCGACCCCAAACGTGACTTCGCGCGTGGCTTTGCGATCCAGACCGTCGGTCCGCTGCCTATCGCGTTTGCCAAGCAGATGATGACGGCAAAGGGCGCGTGGGGCTGGGGTATGCGCCGCGTCATGATGGACTACAACCACTGGGCCGCGTTTGGGCTGCTGGGAGAGATCCTTCCCTGGGCTGATAATCGCGTGGAGCTTGCGGCGGAGAAGGATCGGTTTGGCCTGCCGGTGGCCAAAGTCACATTCAATCTGCATGACAACGATCACAAGCTGATCAGCTATGGCAAAAAGAAAGTGATGGAAGTCATGCAGGCCGCCGGCGCTGAGGAGGTCGTCCAGGAATCCCGCTACGCTCACCTGGTGGGCGCTGCCCGGATGGGCGCAGATCCCCGCTCATCGGTCGTCGATAAATTTGGCCGGACGCACGACGTCGCCAATCTCTTTGTGTGCGATGGCAGCATTCTGCCCACGCAGGGCTCCGCCAATCCTGGGCTCACGATTCAGGCACTGGCTGCTCGCACGGCAGACTATTTAATTCAGCGGGGCGATGCGATTTTTACGAGCAATCGCCGCGACCTGAATCCTCCGCCGCTGCGTCCGGATCTGGCGCCGCCCGGAACCTATGGCCGCGGTATCCCACGCCTGGCAAATGCCTCATTGGCTGGCGTCGGGCGATAACGCAAAAGAGAGTGTCATGAAAACAAGCAAGGTAATTATGGTCACCGGCGCCTCTGCCGGACTTGGCCGCGCGATCGCCCACGAGCTGGCACGCAAGGGTGCGAGGCTCGGCCTGATCGCGCGCAATGAGGAGGCATTGCACGCCTGCGCGGCTGAGGTTCGCGAGCGGGGCGGTGAAGCGCTGGTGCTGCCCCTCGACGTAAGCGATGCCGAAGCTGTGGAGCACGCGGCGTCCTCGCTGGAGGAGAAGTTCGGTCCGATTGATGTGTGGATCAACGATGCGATGCTGTCGGTCTTTTCGCCCGTCAAAGAGATGAAGGCCGAGGAGTATAAGCGTGTCACGGAAGTGACATATCTGGGCTACGTGTACGGCACCCTGGCAGCGCTTCGCCGCATGCTGCCGCGGGATCGCGGAACCATCGTCCAGATTGGTTCGGCATTATCGGTGCGCAGCATCCCGCTGCAATCCGCTTACTGCGCTTCCAAACATGCAATCGTTGGGTTTACGGATTCGCTGCGTTGCGAGCTTTATCACGACAACAGCAATGTTCAAGTGTCTGTGGTGCAGATGCCGGCAATGAATACAGTTCAGTTCACGTGGGTCAAGAGCCGCATGCCCAATCAGCCGCAGCCCGTGCCTCCAATCTTTCAACCCGAAGTGGCGGCAAGGGCGGTGGTCCGGGCGGCATACGCGGCCCGGCCGCGCCGCGAGTACTGGGTCGGTTTTCCCACGGTCGAGGCCATCGTCGGGCAGATGTTCATTCCCGGCTTGCTGGATCGCTATTTGGGAAAGACGGGGTACAAAGCGCAGCAGACGAAAGATGCCGTAAGCCCGGAGCGCCAGGACAACTTATGGCATCCCGTGCCGGGCGTGCATGGCGCGCACGGCCCATTCGATGATCGATCGTGCAACTTCAGCCCGCAGCTGTTTGCCGATCTTAATCGTGGCTGGTTTCTTGGTGGCGCCGCGGCGCTCGCTGCCATAGCAGTCGGTCTCAGTTACCGATGGAAGTTTGTTTAAGGAGAACGCAATGAGAACACCCTTTAGCTCCAGCAGCGCGCCGTATCTATCCGACGGCGACGCAGGGGACCTTGAAAATAAAGCTGCCGTCGCGTGCTGCGCGCTGGCCATTGCTACGCTTGTCCCCGTGGCGCTCACTCAGTTGGGAGTGATCAACCGTCTGCCTGACCCTCCAGGATCGCTGTTTGACTCCGTGCAGATCGTCAAGTCCGACGCTGCCTATCCGCTCGGTATACCGGACGGACTTTTGGGAATCGCCAGCTATGCAGCCACTCTCACGCTGCTGCTGACGGCGAATCCGGAGCGCCCCGTGTTGCAGCGGCTGTTGCGCGCCAAGCTCGCGGTCGATGCCGGCATGGCGGCGAAGAACGTTCGCAAGCAGGTGACGAAGATGGGCAAGATTTGCACCTGGTGCATGGGAACGGCGGTGGCGACGGCAGGCGTGGTGTATTTTGCCCGCAAGGCGCGGCCCGCGGTTCGGCCGCAGGCTGCCTGATCCTCCGCATATAATGCGCTGATGAGTCTGACGCCCGGTCGCGCGATCTCGTATCTGTTTGACGGACGGTATGGCCCCCGCGAGCGGCAGATTCCGCGTTGGATCTTCCTGCGCTGTCTCGGCTTGATTTATTTTTCGGCGTTCTACTCCTGGTTCTTTCAGGTGCGGGGTCTGATCGGGCCGGATGGCATCCTTCCGGCGGCGCAATATCTGAACGCCGTTGCGCACAGCCTGGGGCCGCTGCGTTTCTGGCTGGCTCCTACGCTGCTATGGTTCAGCGCTTCGAACGGCATGCTGCTGGCGATCACCGCCATCGGTCTGCTGTTTGCGTTACTCGCAATCTGCGACGTATGGCCTCGCGTCACCTTTTTTGTCTGCTTTGTCTGCTATCTCTCGCTTGTCGCCGCCGCCGGGTTGAGCATTGGCCTCGAAAATTTCCACCGGCAGGCCAGCTTGCGCCAGCGTGATCGCAGCCGCCAGTCCGTTGGGACCAGCGCCGATGACGCAGGTGCGAGCGTCAGACACAGGCCGAGTCATCATCCCGCAGCTCTCCGTGTACGGGCACAGGAGGGGTCAGTTTGGAGCTCCGTCCGGCAGCGTTGGTGACGCGATGAACGCGATGCGCCCGTTGGGCTGCATGGCCAGCGTCGGGGCGTAGGTGCCGAGAAGCTTCCGGCGCCACCAGCGGCCAGTCTCACGTTTCTCTTTCATGCTGGTGAACCAATACTGCCAGAGCACGGCGCGCACCTGGTGCGGCGGTGAATCCTTGAATGGATTGCCCGCGAATAATTTGAGCACCTCCGGATCATCGCGCAGCAGCAACACCTCTGTCGCCGGAACAAATGGGTACTGCGTCCAGCTCCCGAGGGAGGCGAACCACAGGTTCCAGTCAACCCGCGGCTGATACGGCGCGTAGATTCCCGGCGCCTTATAGGGGTTTTGCGGCTTGTAGCGGAACGGATAGGGCGTCCAGGTCTTGCCGTCGTCGGAGCCCTGAAACTCAATTTCGTAGCGGTGGGGCGTCATCACAGCGAACAGACCGTACTGGTTGGCGATACGAAACGGCTGCAGCGCCGCGATGGGCGCAGACGGCAGCGGAAGATTGCGCCAGAACATGGCCAGCATCGGAATCGTGGTGGCGTACCCGATCCACAACAGCATGACTGCTGTAAACGCGACCGCAAAGGCGCGCAGATGGCCGCGAAGATCGGCGTGGTCCGGCGGCGGCGGTGCGTTGAGGATCGATGGCGGACCCTGTTCTGGCGGCAACACCACGCCATCTTCTCCCGCAAACTGCACGGCGGGCGCTGCTGGCCTCCAGCGTGCGGGGACAAAGCGGAACAGCAGCCGGTCGTCCAGCAGCAGAAATCCCAGAGCAAGAACCAGATAGTTCAGAAAGGTATAGTTGGCGGTCAGGATCACGCCGATCTGCCAGGGCGTAACGATACAGAAGCACACAATCCGCCAGCGGCGCGGCAGAAAGAGCATCCACACCAGGCCAAGCTCCATGACCAGCGTGCCGACCACAGTGGCCGCCTGAAACCAGTGCGGCAGATGCTGCACATACCAGCCGACCCAGGTGGGCAGCGGGCCGTTCTGGTAGTACTGATCCATTGCGGTCAGGTGGCGCCACTGTGAATCTCCGCTGGCCAGCTTGACCACGCCCGATTCAAAGTAGATGCGGAACCACTCCCACAGCAGCAGCCACAGCGCAAAGCGCGGCGGGGGTGTCGCCTGCCACCCGGGTAAAAAGCCGGACGGCGCAAAAAACAGCGTCAGAAAGCCGGCCTCCAGCAGCATGCCATCCGACTGATAGCTGGAAAAGTCCCCGGCAGCGGCGACAAGCGAGAGATAGCAGACAAAGCAGACAAAAAAGGTGACGCGAGGCCATACGTCGCAGATTGCGAGTAACGCAAACAGCAGACCGATGGCGGTGATCGCCAGCAGCATGGCGTTCGAAGCGCTGAACCAGAGCAGCGTGGGAGCCAGCCAGAAACGCAGCGTCCCCAGGCTGTGCGCAACGGCGTT
>JAJZCP010000116.1 GCA_021846065.1 Acidobacteriota bacterium | reverse complement strand
GATCCAGCGTCTCTTCCGCCGTGGTCTCGCTCATGTGCAGATCGCGCTCAAGATCCGTAAGGACGAGCGAGAACAGCATCATGTCCATGCTGTCCAGCATCCATCCGAGGGAGGTGGTCAGCAGCGCGCGCTTCTGGTCGGTAGTTGCCCCCGTCAGCCAGCGAAGCGGCAAACATGGCCTCCTGCGGGACGCGATCGTTGATCCCGTCCGGCGATGCAGTTACTCGACGTGATAATTCGGTGCTTCGCGCGTGATGATCACATCGTGCACGTGGCTTTCACGCAGACCCGCATTGGAGATGCGGATAAAGCGGGCATTCTGCTGCAGGTCAGGAATGCTGCTGCACCCGAGATAGCCCATCCCGGAGCGAAGGCCGCCGACCAGCTGATACACCATGGCCTCGAGCGGTCCGCGATAGGGAACGCGGCCTTCGATGCCTTCCGGTACGAACTTGCCCAGCCGGTTCTGCGCATTGGTTTCGCGGGCGGTCAGCGTGCCCGTAGACTCCGCCATATCGCGCGAGCTCTGAAAGTACCGCTCACTCGACCCCTGCGCCATGGCGGAGAGCGAACCCATGCCGCGGTACGCCTTGAAGGAACGGCCCTGGAAAAGGATCGTCTCGCCCGGGCTCTCATCGACGCCGGCAAACAGTGAGCCAATCATCACGGAGCTGGCCCCGGCTGCAATGGCCTTGGTGACATCACCGGAATACTTCACACCGCCGTCGGCGATGATCGGCACGCCGCGTTTTCCGGCCGCTCGGAACGCTTCTGAAATCGCGGTGATCTGGGGCATGCCGGCGCCCGTCACCATGCGCGTTGTACAGATAGAACCGGGGCCGATTCCGACTTTGATCGCATCGGCACCTGCGTCGATCAGCGCCAGCGCACCCTCATAGGTGGCGACGTTTCCGGCCATCAGGTCAATGTCGGGAAACTTCTGCTTAATGAGCTGCACCGCTTCAAGCACGCGTGACGAGTGGCCGTGCGCGGAGTCGATCGCCAGCGCATCCACCCGATTGCGGACCATCTCAGCCGCGCGCTCAAGGAAATCACCGGTCGCGCCGATGGCCGCGGCGACACGAAGACGGCCTTGTGAGTCCTTGGCGGCATTGGGATATTTCAGCTTTTTCTGGATGTCTTTGACAGTGATCAGGCCCTTGAGTTCGTACTGATCGTTGACCACCAGAAGCTTCTCCACGCGATGCCGGTGCAGAATCTGCTCCGCTTCCTGCAGCGTGGTGCCGACCGCTACGGTGATCAGATTCTCTCGGGTCATCACCTCGCCGACGGGAATGTCCGTGCGCGTTTCGAACCGCAGATCGCGGTTGGTCAGAATGCCGACCAGCTTTTTATTTTTTGTGACGGGAACGCCGGAGATCTTGTAGCGCCGCATCACATCCAATGCTTCTGAGATCGGCTGTTCCGGCGCAATCGTCACCGGATCCACGATCATCCCGCTCTCCGAGCGCTTGACCTTGTCAACCTCCGCTGCCTGCTGCTCAATCGACAGATTGCGGTGAATCACGCCCATCCCGCCCTGTTGCGCCATCGCAATGGCGAGGCGAGACTCGGTGACGGTGTCCATGGCGGCGCTTAGCAGAGGCGTATTCAGCGTGATGTTGCGGGTCGCATGGGTCTGGGTGCTTACCTGGCCGGGAACAACGTCGCTGTAGGCGGGCACCAACAGGACATCATCGAATGTGAGGGCTTCAGGAACCGGAATCTCGATCATAGGCCGGATCCGGCGGGATGCGTGGGCATCGGAAGAATAGCCATAATCTATTGTATGGTTCCGCGATTACCGCGTAAACCGGGCGGCAAAGGGTGCATCGGTCGCGCTCGATCCCTTGATAAACTGGAGTTTCCTTATGTTCGAAAACCTCTCTGAAAAGCTTCAGCGTGCATTTAAGAATCTTCGCGGCCAGGGAACAATCTCCGAGGAGAACATTGGCGAAGCTCTGCGCGAAATCCGGGTTGCTCTCCTTGAAGCGGACGTCAACCTGAATGTCGTTAAGGAGCTCATCGAGCACATTCGCGAGAAGGCAATCGGCCAGGAAGTTCTGACCGCTCTCTCGCCCAGCGAGCAGGTTATAAAAATCGTCCGCGACGAACTGGTGGCCTTACTGGGCACCGATACGGCGCGCTTCCGCTTCGCCTCGCAGCCACCGACGGTCATTCTGATGGCCGGTCTGCAGGGTTCCGGCAAAACGACGACATCCGGCAAGCTGGCGGCATGGCTGAAGAAGGGTGGCCACCGTCCGCTGCTGGTATCTGTGGACGTCTATCGCCCCGCTGCCCGCGAGCAGTTGCAGATCGTCGCCAAAACCATCGGCGCAAAAATCTATGAGGGCGACCTGAAAGGCGAAGAGCCGGGGACACCGCTGGTCGAGCGGCTGGCCAAGGAGGCGCGGCGCGAGGCCGTTATTTCAGGCTGTGACGTGATGATTGTCGATACAGCCGGCCGCCTGCACATCGACGACGGCCTGATGGGGGAAATGCAGCGCCTGAAGTCGCTGCTTAATCCACAGGAGATCCTCTTTGTCGCCGACGCTATGACGGGCCAGGATGCCGTGCGTTCCGCGAAGGAATTTCACGACAAGCTGGCGCTCACCGGCTCCGTGCTGACCAAGATGGACGGCGACGCCCGCGGTGGTGCTGCGCTTTCCATCCGGCACGTCACAGGGCAGCCCATCAAATTCATCGGAACGGGTGAAAAGCCGGAGGCGTTTGAGCCGTTCCATCCCGACCGCATTGTGAGCCGCATCCTCGGCATGGGCGACATTATGACGCTGATCGAGCGGGCGGAAGAGACGCTGGATCGGAAGAAGTCCGAGGAGTTCGCGCGCAAGGCGTTAGCCGGGGATGGTTTTTCGCTCGAAGATTTTCGCGAGCAGCTGCGACAGATCAAGAAGATGGGATCGTTGCAAAGCATTATGAAGATGCTGCCGTCGGTTGGCCCCTTTCAAGGGATGCAACAGGCTGCCGGTAATGTGGACGAAAAGCAGTTCTCGCGGGTGGAGGCGATCATCAACTCCATGACGCAGGAAGAGCGGCGCAATCATGAGATCATCTCCGGCAGCCGCCGCAAACGTATCGCGCGCGGGTCCGGCACCAGCGTGCAGGAGGTCAATCAGCTCCTGCGGCAATATGCGCAGATGCGCAAAATGTTCAAGTCCATGGGCAAGGGCGGAGCGGTGCAGCGCCGCCTGATGGGCTCCCTGGCGAACCTGCGCGCCGGACGATAGCGCCGTGTCCCTGCAGGAGACGCTGGACGCAATCACAGAGCGGACTCGCTCCCTGGTGCAGCCGGAGCGGCTGGAGCCCGGGGAGCGCGCCATTGCAGCATTGTTCGCAGACGGCGTCGAACAGCGCATTTTGAAGCCGGGCTCGCAGGCGCCCGAGTTTGCGCTGCGGGAGGCGGGCGGCCGAATGGTGCGCTCCGCCGATCTGCTCGCGCTCGGCCCGCTCATTCTCAACTTCTTCCGCGGGCGCTGGTGCCCTTACTGCATGACGGAACTGGACGCCTGGCGCGAGCTCTACCCGGACCTCCGCTCCCGCGGCATAATGCTGGTCGCAATCTCGCCGCAGACTGAGCATCAGGCTGACCTGCTGGCGCAGCAGCATCCGATGCCTTTTCCGGTGCTGAGTGATCCCGGACTTATCGTTGCGGAGCGATTTGGTCTGGTGTATCCGGTGCCTGAATATCAGCAGCGCCACTACCGGCGCATGCTCGTGAACGTGCCTTTTATCAATGGCGATCCATCCTGGCGGCTGCCACTGCCGGCGACCTTCGCGATTGCTTCCGACGGAACCATCCTCTTCGCGGAAGCACATGCCGACTTTCGTGTGCGTCCCGAGCCAGCGGATGTGCTGGCGGCCATGGTTCTTTCCTGAGGCGCTGCCGTTCGATCTTCAGGCTGGCATGTGTGTGGGCGGTTCCAGCCGATAGAACGGGTGCCACTGCCCGGTGCGGCTCCAGATCTCATCGTGGGTATAGACGAAGCCCAGCCGGAGCAGAAGTGCCTTCGAGTTGGCATTTTCAGGGTGGTGAGCCGCAGTCAGCGCGCGCGGGTGCACATTTGAGAAGGCGTAGCCGATGACGGCGCGCGTGGCTTCTTCTCCCAGCCGTGTACCCCAGAATGGCCGCGCCACATGGATACCCATCTCCAGGACGCTGGCCTCGTCGTGAAAAGGCTTCAGTCCACAGCAACCCGCAAAGGCGCCGGTCTGCCGCAAAAACATGGGCCAGTATTGAAACCCGAGCCGCTCCTGCGTTGCGATTTCCCTCGAGAGACGGGCGTTGACTTCCGCATCGGTCATGGGGCCGCCCATGTAACGCATCACTTCCGCGTCCTGCCATAGCGAAAGTGCAAGCGGATGATCGGCTGCCGTCCAGCAACGGAACGCAAGGCGCGGCGTCTTTAGAAAGTAAAGATTGGACATTTAACGGCGGAAGTTCAATCCGATGTGCGGACTGGATTTCGTTCCGCTGATTTTAATGGGAACTTCCGTGCCTGCTCCATGCCGCGCGAAAAAAGGATCGGCAGGCCGCAGGAATCTTCCCCTCCAGCCGCCAACAATATTCGACAGATGAGCTTGCATGCGCGCCTTGCCTGTCATATCAAGACTCTTCCCGTTCAGCGTGTAGGTTCCCGTCAATCGTACTTCCGCGCCGGGTACCGCACAGTCCAGCTTTGAAAATGTCAGCGCCTGATTCGCGAGGGAAAAGGTGCCATGGACGCTTACCGGCACGGATTTTGGAGCGATGCCTGGCGGCGTCGCCCCCTGAGCCAGAGCCCGGGCCCCGCGCACGTTCCCCTGGCTGCGCAGGCTCAGCTCTTCCACGCTGCGCTCCCACTTTGGATTTGTGAAGGATGCCCGATCGACTGCGAAGTTGCCCTGCAGGGACAGGCGATGGCTGACGGATCGCGATCCTGAGGGCAGGTCAAACCGGGTCGTCAGCCGCATTGGTCCGTCCATCACCGGCGGCTGTGTCGCCGTGCCCAGACGCAAAAGATCCTGGATTCGCCCATGGTTCAACACAATGTTGAGATCGATGTGATGCCCATTTCCTTTGGCGCCGCGCACCACGTATCCAGTGGCCGTCAGGCGCGTCTGCAAAAACCGCGCCCTGACCGGCTGTAAGTAGGTGTTGCCATTGGTACCGTTCACAATGGCGTGGAAGTCCGTATGCAGGGCCACCTTTTGGCCGCTCACGTCCACGCTGAAGTCTGGAGTGTCTGTGTGTCCATCGACGGTCAGAGAATCCAGTTGGCCCGAGAAGCGCCCCGCAGACGACAGCGTTCCAGAGATGCCCTTCGTGGTGCTCAGGTCAGCGTTCTGGAAGGAATACTTGCCGCCTAGTGGCGTCTCGTTTGGATGATCGACATCCCAGGGGCCGAAATGCCCGCTGGTCTCGATGTCTCCCACTGGTCTCGGATTGATCAGCAGCGCATGGAACAGCATGGGCCGATGCGAGCCCGCGCGCTTCAGAGTTAACCCATGAATCGTGAAAATCATAGGCTTTTTTCCGGGTGTGCTGTTCAACAGCGTCAGCAATGCGTGATCGCACTGAATGGTGTCGATGACAACCGGGAGATGCGCCCGCCGGCCCTTTTTGCTATGCGGCCATTGGCGCTCATTTT
>JAJZCP010000115.1 GCA_021846065.1 Acidobacteriota bacterium | reverse complement strand
TCCACCGTATCCACGCTGGCATTCACGGCCATCTTCACGTTCACCGTGCGCGGCTGGTTCACCAGCAGTTGCAGCTTCAGCTTCTGCTCGCCAAACCCCGCCGCCTGCGAGTCAATCACATAGTTGCCCGGAGCGATCTGCTCAAAGTCATACTCGCCATGCGCGTTCGTCACGCGCCTGGCCGTGTATCCGGTCTGTGGCTCGGTCAGCGTCACCGTCGCATTCGAAATCACCGCTCCGCTTGGATCATTCACCGTGCCCTTTACCGACGTCACCGCCGTCTGCGCCATCAGCGCGGCAGGGAAGAGAATCATACCGCTCGCGACGATGACCGCCAGAGCGAACCGCCAGAATGCAATTACAGAAAACTGCCTCATCCAGTCGAGCCTCCAAATGAAATTCAGTAAGTAGGAAAAAATGGGTATGGGAATTCACTGTGCCGCGGCAGCACATTTGCCGCGGCGTCATCGGGTGAATACACTTCCACTCGGCATCTTCAGCGGAAGAGGATGCAATCGATCCCCGCGATGGTTATCGCTCGGGACCACTGGTTTTTCACGTTGAAACTACGGTGTGTGTATTGAGCGTTACATAGGCGATGCGGTCGGTCTATAGGAATAAAGAATTCCGATACTCGCCACAATTCGGCTTTATATCCTGCTGCCGCTGTTGCCGCGAAAGCAGGCCTGGCACTACGGCTTTGTGCTCGCGCACGGTTGCGCCGCCGTGTGATCCCACTTCAGCTTTTGTTCGCAGCTCTGCGTCGCCTTGAAGATCGATTCCGTCTTCGCGCTCAGCGCCTGGCTTGTCGGCGTCACCGGCCAGATCGTGAAATCCGCCATCGCCAGTCGCCGCGGTGTGTCGTGCAATGACTTCAAGCCATCCTCCAACGCCAGCAGGTCGCCATAGCTCAGTTGCAGCCGGTGTTCCTGCGGATGCCAGATCGAGCCAATCGGATAATCCAGAAACGGCGTGCTCGACTCCTCAATGTGATTGCCCAGAATATAGGCCACCGGCTTGTTCTTCACAAACGCAATCAACCGCTCTGTACTTGCCTGAAACTCCGCCAGATCGTGAACATACAGCCGCCCCGGATACAAGCTGTCGCCGGTCAGCAGAATCCCTGTCCGCCGGTCATAGAGCGCAACGCTCACGACGTCGTGTCCCGGTATCGGCACAATCTCCTCCACGCGTCCGCCCAGGTCGATCTGCCCCACATCCGTCGGCCACTGCGCAATCCCAAAGGCCTTCTGCTCGGCCGCCTGCGTCGCCTCCACAAACTCGATCGGCATCGCCGGATCATGCAGCGCCTTCACCGCCGCATCGCCCCACGTGTGGTCGTCATGCGAGTGCGAGTGCATCACCACCAGCGGAATGCTCGCGCGATGATTCCGCTCCAGCCACTCATGTACCACATGCGCCAGCGTCGGCACCAGGTCGCCATTCCGCGACCCTGTATCCCACAACAGCGCCTTGTCCTTGCCAAAGATCAGATATAAAAACGGCATCTCAAAATCCGTACACCCGGACTGCCGCAGAATGAAAAATTCCGGGTTATATTCGTGCACCTGCCACTCCGGCATCTCCATGCACTTTGGCCCACCCGTCGCCCAGTGCGCAGCCAGCGTCCCGCGTTCCAGGTCGCCGCCGTCGGGTTCTGGAAACTGCGCCCGCGCCATCCTCGCGCTCATTCCACCCATCATTGTCGCCAACAGCAGCAGGGCAGGGAATTGCCGTCCTCGCATCATGCATCTCTCCTTGTTCATGTGACTTCTGTTCCCGTCTCCGCACGAAATTCGCTTCCGCTTTTGTCTTTCCTGGTCGTCATTCCTACAGGGAATGACGACCAGCGTACTCTACCACTGCTCGTCGCGACCATCGCGAGCGCAACTACCCTCCGTGGTGCGCGAAGCGCGAGGCTGCTGCATGGAATGCCGACCGACGTGAGCGCAACCACAGCCTATGGCGCGGCCTCAGCCGCGCGTCTGTCCCACGCAGCGGCTCCACGCAATGGTCAGGCCAGCAACTCGTGAATCACATTCCCCGAAACATCCGTGAGCCGATAATCCCTTCCGCTGTAGCGGTAGGTCAGCTTCGTATGATCGATGCCAAGCTGATACAGAATCGTCGCATGAATATCGTGCACATGCACCGGATTCTCGATCGCCTTCCAGCCGAAGTCATCCGTCTTGCCATACGTGAATCCGCGCTTGAATCCGCCTCCGGCAATCCACATCGTAAATCCATGCGGATTGTGGTCGCGTCCGTTGTGCGTTTGTCCGCCGTTGAATCCGCTGCCCAGCTCCACCACTGGCGTCCGGCCAAACTCGCTGCCCGCCACAATGATCGTCTCGTCCAGCAGCCCTCGCTGTTTCAGATCCTGAATCAGCGCCGCAAATGGCTGGTCGGAGTCCTTCGCGGTCTTGCGGTGCATCTCGATATCGAAATGGTGATCCCATGGATCGCCTTTGGCGTAGTAGATCTGCACCACGCGGACGCCGCGCTCGATCAGCCGCGCCGCCGTCAGGCATCCGCGCGCCGTGCTCCCCTCGCCATACATCTTCAGCACCGCCGCGCTCTCCTTGCGTACGTCAAAGACATCCGGCGCCTCGGTCTGCATTCGATATGCCGTCTCCATCGATCCGATCGTCGCCTCCAGTTGCGCGTCGTGCGCGCCATCCTCGGCGGAGCGCATATTCATCTCGTCCAGTTGCTTCAACACGTCCAGTTCCTTCCGCTGCGACTTCAGATCGAAGCGGTCGTTATGCACATTCGCAATCAGCTTCTGCGGGTCAAATCCCATCTTCTCCACTCGGTCTGAGACATACGTCCCCTGGTGCATTGCCGGCAGAAACGCGGAACCCCACAGCGGCGGCCCCACCGTCGTCGGCACCTCAGGACACAGCACCACAAATCCTGGCAGATTCCTGTTTTCCGTGCCCAGCCCATAGGTCATCCACGCGCCCATCGACGGCCTGCCCGCAAAGTTCGCGCCCGTATTCATCATCAGCAGCGCCGGCTCGTGATTCGGAATCTCCGTGTACACCGACTGCACGAAGCACATATCGTCCACGCATCCGCCCAGGTGCGGAAAGATCTCGCTCACATACTTCCCGCTTTTTCCGTAGGGCTTGAACTCAAACGGCGATTGCATCAGCGAGCCTGTCTTGCGTTCGTGTTGCAGTTCGCCCCCCGGCATCGGCTTGCCGTTGTACTTCGCCAGCATCGGCTTGTAATCGAAGCTGTCCACCTGCGATAGTCCACCGTTCATAAACAGAAAGATCACATGCTTCGCTTTCGGCTTCACGCCGGGGATCATCCATGTCTTTCTGTCGTCTTCGGCGCGTGCCATCGTATCGCCCAGCAGGCTTGCCAGCGAAAGCATTCCGAACCCTGCGCCCATCCGGCACAGCGCCTCGCGCCGTGTCATCGGCTGTCCTGCTCGTCCATATCCCGTTCGGCTGTCCTTCTGCATCGCGCTCTCCTTGAGTTTTCCCGCATTGTCTCTTCCGCGTCGCTCCACGTGCCTCGCGCAGCCTTCAGTCCACAAATAAGAACTCATTCGAACTCAACAGAATCCGCGCATACTGCTTCCACGCCGTGATCGGCTCGCCCACCACCGCATACCCAGCTTTTTCCGGCGTCGTATGCAGAAACTCCTGCGCCAGCCTCATCTCCGACTCGCTCGGCTTGCGCTGATAGACATACTCGTACATCTTCACAATCTTCGTCCGCTCGTCCGGCTCGCTTTCCACGCGCTCGGCCAGCACTCCGGCCTGCTTGAAGATAAACGGATTGTTCATGAAGTAAAGCTGTTGCAGCGGCACGTTGCTGGCAAATCGCTGCTCGGCAGTAAAGCTCGGATTCGGAAAATCGAAGACCTGCAGATAGTTGTTCAGCCGGAAGCGGCTCACCTTGCAATAAACCGTCCGCGCCGTGTTCTCCGTGTTGAAATCCTCCGATGGCCCCGCGTCTTTCTTCCAGTCCAGATCGCCTGCCACCTCCAGCGCCGCATCGCGCAGCTCTTCGGCATCCAGCCGCTGCCGGTTGAAGTGGGAATACAGCCGGTTCGCTCCATCCTTATCGCGTGCCTCCGGCGCTTCTTCCGCGCTCTCCTGATACACCGCCGAAAGTAGAATCTCTCGTTGCAGCGTCTTGATCGACTCCCCCTGCTGCACAAACTCATACGCCAGGTAATTCAGCAGCGGCTCATCGCTTGGCGCGTCGCCCATCACTCCAAAGTTGTCCGGCGTATCCACAATCCCCGACCCGAAGTGCCACTTCCACACGCGATTCACAATCACCCGCGCCGCGAGCGGACTGGTCACAATATCATTCGCCAGGTCCAGACGTCCGCTTCCATCCCGATACGGAGCCGGATCGTTCGTCGTAGTCAACACGGCCAGAAACCGTCGCGGCACCGGCGCACCCAGCGAATGCGGATTCCCACGCACGTTCAGTCGAACATCCATTGCCTTTGGCTTGTCCGCCATCCCGTGCACATACGGATACTTTGCCGGGTCAAGCTGCTTCTTCAGTCCGTCGATCTCTGCCTGCTGGCTTTCCATATAGCTCTCGATCGCCGGTCCCAGCCTGCTTTCCAGCTCCCATCCTCGGAAGACCAGTACGCCGGGCTTGAAGCGCAGATCCTGGTCGCCTGCGCGCGTAACGAAGATATCCGAATACAGCTTCGCCTCATCCACCGGCAGAGCCTTCAGCTCCAACTCGCATCCTGGACAGAACTGGTCAAACGTCTCAAACTCGCTTGGCTTTGCATCCCGCACATTGCGATGCTTCGGCACATTGTTCTTCACGCGAATCGTCTCGTTCTCGTCCTCGATCGCCCGCTCCCGGTCGCGAATCCCGAGCAGTGTCTTTTGAAATCCTTCTGCCAGAATCTTTGCCTGCTCCTGGCTGCCGCCATCGTCGGCAACCATCGCCTTCCAGTCCGCCAGATACGCATACTGCATCGGTGATCCCAGATAGCTCGTCCACCGCCGTAGCACCTCTGTATCCAGCTTCGCTTCGCCTGCCGCCTGCTCCACTGTCTTCTGCGGCTTGCCCATCACCTGCCACGCCGCTTCCAAATACTGCGCCGTCTGCGCTGCCAGCGCATCCGTCAATGCCATCGATGCAGTCTTCGTATAATCTCCCAGCGCCACCTGCTTGTCTTCCAGCTTCTTATCCGTCACCTGCCACTCCGCCGTCTCCGCCGCCGTCGTCACCGGATACTCGTGATACGTCGAGCTTGCGAAGATGCCGACCATCGCGTAGTAATCCTTCTGCGTAATCGGATCGTACTTGTGGTTGTGACAGCGCGCGCACGCCACCGTCATCCCCAGCAGTCCGCGTGAGACGGCATCCACGCGCTCGTTGCGCTCGTCTGCGCGTCCCTGCACCGGTTCCGCCTGATCCCACACCCACGGTCCCGCTCCCAGATACGTCGTCGCCGTCAGATTCTCGTCCCGTTGCTCGGCTGTCTTCACCGGCAACTGATCCCCAGCCAGTTGCATCTTCACAAAGCGGTCATACGGCAGATCGCGATTGAACGCCTCAATCACCCAGTCGCGATACCGGTACGCGCCCTCGAACGGCATATACCCGCGTCCCTTCGGATCGAGGCCGCGCACGTCGTCCTCGGAGTAGCGC
>JAJZCP010000114.1 GCA_021846065.1 Acidobacteriota bacterium | reverse complement strand
ATACTTGCGGCCTTCGGATCGAGTCACAACAGGAATCAGCGGCTCTACTTTAGCCCAAAACGCATCCGATACAGTCCAGGATTTCATGGAAATACTGTATCATCTATTTACGGATAAGTTCTAAGCCGCCCTCAAGTTGCAGACTCACATTCGGCCTGGTTATCGTGCCGGTGACATCATAGATGGCGTCTTTCTTCCTTGAACCATCGGCGTTGAGGGACGAAAGGACCAGCGAGCCGTTGAGGTGACCTGGCGGAGATTCGACTAGACGGAGCATATCGATTTCCACCGGGTTGTCATGATTGACGAACAGCCCAGTTAACATCGACTGGGCGCACCCCGAGTTGCTAACCACTGCCAAGCAGACCGTCACCGTGAGGCCAACGGCGCGAGAAAACATTCGAAGTTTCACATCGCACCTCATTGCGGAAAACGCTGTTAGATGTCCTGAGCTGAATGGGTAGCGAGAACATTATCGGTCCCGCCATCAAGCCACCGAACGACGCCAAGTAAGCGGTGCACAGCTTCAGTCAAACCGACATACAAAACTACCATACGGTGCTGGGTATCAATTTCAAATGCGCCCCGCTCGACAAGTTCAGTGGGAATCGGATCAGACGTATTGCCCGGTTCCACAAAAAAGTGCCCCTGCGTACCGGTGCATAGCGTCATCCCGGCCCGGGTGCTGCAGGGTTGCCGGAAGTTCCTGCGGCGGGAACCTGTTACAAGCGAAGAACGAGACTGGAACTGGCCCAGCGCTCACGCAGGAATTGCCATCGCTATGCCAGTCGTCAAGGCTGCCATGCGTGCCCGCACTCCTTCCCATATCCGGCATCTAGCAGGACACTCGTCTGCTTCCGTCAGCAGTTGACCGCCACCATCGAGCAGCCGGCGCGCGTTGGTCGCCACTTCAGCAGGAACTGCGTCACCGCTGCCGCATCCACGCGATTCATCGATTCAAACTCGCCCTGCTTCTGGCTGTATAGCAGTTTCCCTTGCTCGCTTAGAATCGCCACCGCCGGCACGCCGCGCTTCACCGGAATCTGGTATCGCTCGGCAAGCGCCAGGTTCCGGTCGAACTCCCCGATATTCACGTGTACAACCACGTAGCTGTTTTTCAGCAGCGCCGCGTTCTGTGGCTGGTGCATGTAGTAGTCCAGCACCTTGCAGTCGCCGCACCAGTTCCCGCCAAAATCCACCAGAACCCGTTTGTGCTCCTTCCCCGCACGGCGCAGCGCAGCCGTCAGGTCCGACTGGGCCTGCTCCGGCGGCGGATAAATCGCTTGCGACCACTCCTGCGCCGACATCCCTGCAGCCAGCGCCAGCAACAACGACAAAAGAACCATTCTCTTTCGCATCCTCATGCGTCCTCCATTTTTTCACCCTGTGCATTGTCGTTTCTGTCCAGCCAATACTCAGCAGATAACGCAACTGCGCCAGAGGTTGCGCGTTTCTTTCCGTTTTACACTGAAGTCTGCATGAATTCTTCCCCTCCTGACCCCGCCGCCATCAAGTCGCAGCTTTCCGCGGCGGTTTATCCCGATCTCGAAACCATGATGGCCGCCTACGCCGCGGCCGCCGTCCAGCTTGCCCGGGAACTCTTTCTCCAGTCGCTGGACTTTCAGCCGCAATCCCTCGATGCTTTTGAAGCCGTACTCAGCGACACTGCCGAACGCTCCGATCTCGATCTCGAATACGAAGTTCGCCTCTGGGGCGGTTATCTCGGCGAACTGATCCGCATGCGCTACTCCGGCTCCTGGATCATGGCCGACTACCCCGGCGGCAACTCCCTCATGCCCGCCGTGGATGTCCGCGGCTCGCACGTTTTTCCGCTCATGAAGGTCTACCGACGCCTCCAATCCGGCGAAAGTGAAAGCATCGCCGCTTTCTACAATCTCGTCTCCGAGCGGCTCGGCAAACCGGCCCGCGTCAACTGACGGGAGAGTCTTCCGACGGAAGAATTGGCAGCGGGAACGCGTTCTGCGAACCAAACCGACACCGCCCTTTTGCAGCGTCTTCCACAAGATGCACGACCTCTCTCCGCAGGAGAAGCGAAAGATTGTGATTTCTATCCATCGAGCTGCAAGGATTGTCCTGATCTCGACCCTGCTGCTTGCAGGCAGAGCCTTTGGTCAGGATGTTGGCCGGGAGACGGAAAAAGAGCCTGCCGCCATTGTTGAACTCGGTGCCGCCGGGCAATGGGCGCTCACTCACGGCGTTCCCAGCTATGGCCCCAGTGTCGCTGTTGAGACAACCCCGATACAGGAGTGGCTCGAGATCGAAGTGGGGGTAACGCCCTTTTTCAGCCGTGGTCAGACCGAGTGGGACACGGATCTTCTCTTCAAGAAACCCTACACCTTATCCAGAACCACGGAATTCATGTTCGGGGTGGGTCCGGAGTGGGCGCACACCGTCACGCGCAGCAGCCGCGCCGATACCTTCGGAGTCGAAGCCGCTCTCGATTTCATGCTCTGGCCCTGGCCGAAACGAAGATTTGGCTGGTATGCGGAACCGAGCTATAGCTTCAGCGGCGGGCACAAACAATCGGCGAGTGTTACAGCAGGTCTGCTCATTGCAGTTCCAAAGCGCCTTTTGCTTGCAGGCGAATGGCCGCCCAATCCACTTCCCGCTCCCGCACGTACTCTTGTCAAACGGCACGCTGGCATTGCGCCCGATCCAACCTCTTCAGCCATCCACCACGGCACAGGTTCTGCGGCACACTGTTTATGCGACAATGTTGTTAGAACATCTTCCGTAGACGGTACGGAAGGCTCGGAGTGAAACTCTCCGTGGAGGAACGTCATGGGCGACTTATTTCAACCAACTCACCTTTTAGTGCTGGGCGTCATCGTGTTTCTGCTCTTCGGAGCCAAGCGCCTGCCGGAGCTGGGCAAGGGTCTTGGCGAAGGCCTGAAGGGCTTCAAGGAAGGCATCAAAGGAGTCACAGAACCGACCGCTCCCGCGCATCCCGCGCCGCCTGTGATGCAACAGCAGGCAGCTGCGCCGCAGCCTGCCGCGCCACCGGTTACCGAGCAGAAGTAGCCGCGCGCTTCACCCTTTACGATCCGCGCTTTCGGCTTCCATTCCGACCAGACGAAAACGCCGGGAGATTCCCGGCGTTTTTCCTGCCTGTTTTTTGCACCTTCGCTTTCGTTCACTGACTCAGCAGCACAATCGCAGCCAGCGCCACTCCTATGCCCAGTCTCTGCCTGCGCGTCGGCCGCTCCCGCAGCAGCAGAGCCGCCAACGCAATGGTGACCGCCGGATAGAGTGAGGCGATCATCGCGCCAACCTCCATCCTACCCATCTCCGCCGCCAGCATATAAGCGCCATTGCCCGTGGCATCCAGCATTCCGGCCAGGACTCCCATACGCCAGTAACCGCTGCGTGGAACTCTCTTTCCGCCGGACGCGCGCGAAGCGAGCACCAGCCCGACGCCCAGCAGTCCTCCGGCGCGCGCCGTCGTCATCGCCCACGCGACGCCACCCTCTGCGGCCAGCTTCAGCAGCACCAGTTGTATTCCGAAACCGACCCCGGCCAATGCACCGAGCGCAACCGCCCGCCGACTTGCTTCCGGCTCCCGCTGCCACGCCGTCAGCGCAATCGCCGTCGCGCCCAGCGCCAGTCCGGCCACCTCGGTTCCGCGCGGCCAGCCCTGGCTCCACAGCGCAAATCCCACAGGAACCACAGCCGTCAGGACTCCGGTCACCGCCGCTGTCGCGCCCATCGCGCCCTCGGCCAGCGCGCGATAGAAGATCGCCAGCGAAAGCGCGCCTTCCAATCCAGCAATCCCGCCCAGCAGAGCGGCCCGCAACGGCGGAAAGGGCACGCGCGCCCACAGGCAGATCGTTCCCAGCAGGAGCAGCGTCACCAGATGTCCGGCCGCCACCAGCAGCAGCGCCGGAGCACGGCGCGCGCCCAGACCGCCGGTAAAATCCGAACTTCCCCACAGCGTGGCCGCCATCAGGCCCAGCCCAACCGCCGCCAGCGGTGCCGCGCTCGCCATCCGACTAGTGGAAGTACTGCGCCGTCGGATAGTAGCCCGGCTTGGCCGTCACATCCACATTTGGCCGACCACCCGTACCTCGATCGTCCGATACTTTCCGTCGATCAGCGGCTCGTGGCTGATGTATCCCAGCGTGTACTGCGTTCTTGCCTCTTCGGCAATGTGCATGTAACTCTTCTCGATGCCATTCACCGAGCGCTCCGAATCGAGCGATCCGCCCGTCGCCTGCGCATACTTCAGCAGAATGTTGTCGTTCATCTGGAACGGCAGATGGAAGCGACTCAGATAACCCTCGATATACCTCGCCGAGTCACCCACCAGCGTTGCATACACGGCAATCTGGTTCGTCTGCAGATACTTGATCACTTCCTTGGTCGTCGCTTTCGATCCATACTCCTTGCCATCGGAGACGACATAGATCAGCCTGCGCCGTCCCGGCGGCCGTCGCGCCAGGCTTGTGCCGGCCATCAGAATCGCGTCGTTGAGCGTATGAATCTCCTTAGGGAGCATCATGAACTGCGTGCCGCCTGCGCTGCGTCCCACCTGCAGATTCGGGTCCGTGCAGTTGCCGTTCGCGCTGATGCTGCATCCGGCCAGCGGACCGGAGTTCACCGGCACACCTTCCTGGCGACCGGTCGCCTTGGTGATCGCAAGTACCGCTTCCAACCTGTGGCTCTGCGCCCCGGTGAAGCCCGTCGCCTCCTGCGCTCCGTTGTTGTACGTGAAGACTGCAACCTCGTCATATGGCGTCAGCGCGCCCTGAATCGCGCCGAGGGAGTTGTTCACCTTAGCCATCACATCCTGGGTCAGGCTCTGGTCAATCACGAACGCAATCGACAGCGGCGCCGGATCCACTGTGAACAGACGCAACGCCTGCCGCTGTCCATTCTCAAAGACCTGAAAATTCCGGAAGGTCAGTCCGGCCACCAGATTTCCCTTATTGTCCTTAACCGTCACCGGCACAATCACGAAGTTCGTATACGTACGCAGCGTCGTCACCACCGCCTGATTGCCCTGGCCCGGCGGAGGTAACTCCGGCGGAGCCTTCTGCACACTGTCCAGCCCGCTGCCCGATGACTGCATCGTCGCCCCTTTCGGCGCGCCTGGCGTCGGCTTCTGGGCCGCATCATCCGGATTCGGCAAGGCAGGCATACCGATCCCCGGCGAAATCTGCTCCTTGATACCCGACATCGGAGCCGGAGCCGTCGGAGCCGGAGCATCTGGCACGCTCGGGCTGCCCGAACCGCCCGTCTGTTGCGCCGCCGCGCCGACAGTCATCATTATCGTCATCGCCACCGCGACGAATCCCGCTCGCCAACTTACGCTTCGATCCACAACCCGTCCTTTTGCCTGACCAGACTCTCGTCGCTCCGGTTCAGTGTCTTCCCGGTCCATCCCGGATCATTATCGCGGAGTATTCCGCGCACAAACCTTCCGCAGTCGCCATGCGCCCGCACAAAGCTCAGATTATCAGATGCCGCGACCTGCCCCGGCGGCGGGCAACTCGATTCCGTCCCTCTGCTTCCCACTACCGGCACCCGTCGTCTACTCCTTTAGAATCGGGGAAACTGGAAATGTTGCCTTCGCTTCCACTTCGCGCTGTGCTTCTCTGCCTGCTCGCCGCAGCACTTTATGCGCCGCGCCTGCATGCGC
>JAJZCP010000113.1 GCA_021846065.1 Acidobacteriota bacterium | reverse complement strand
ATGACATCACCGGGCCGCATCTCTACAGGAAGCACAGAAAGGAAAACACCGAATGGAATTGCGGAATCAGGTCGAAAAGTTTCCTGCAGTGGAGTTGCAGGAGCTCCGCGAAAGTCTGCTGCAGAATGGCGTAGACAGCTGGCAGGCGGCGGACCTCATCAGCAGTTTTCTGGCTGGCCGCGGGTATGGCGTCTCCCGGCAGAGCGCGCGCGATGCCGTGGTGCGCTTTGACAAGACCGGGCACTCCATTGATTCCATGCAACAGGAGCTGGAAAAGCTGGCGCTCGTGATGTGACACGGCTGCGCCTCAAACGGCTCACACCCGCGCCGCGGCGCGCGAAATCTCCTGGGTGAGTGAACCGCTGGACATAAACCGCTCCAGCGCCTTGGTCGCGCAGCTCTCCCCACAGATGTGAAACACGCCCTCGTTCCGCGAGGCGCCTGCATCCCACGGCACCAGCGTAAAGTGCCGCGCCGGCTGCCCCTCCTCAAAACACAGGACATCTCCCAGCGTCACCAGCCACCAGTGGTTGGTGGCCAGCTTGGTGATACGGCAGATATCGCAGCTAAACGACTCATCCCAAGCCACGGCGCGCACTCCTGCGGTTCTTTTTTTCCGGTAGATCTGTTCCCGGGGCAGCTACCGCTATTAACCCGTATTTTAGACGGCGGCGGCTCGCCGCCTGACTCAAGAAATCCAGCCGAGTGTGCTGCAGCTGGTCTTTGCCCGAAAAATTTGGGGGATTGCGGAAGGAGGAACAGGAAAACGATTGGTCGGGACGGGCAGATTTGAACTGCCGACCCCTCGCACCCCAAGCGAGTGCTCTACCAGGCTGAGCCACGTCCCGACGGTTGCGCCTTCCTGCAGCGCGGGGTCTTGCCCAGTTTACACGGCGCGCCGGTCCTGCGCATGCCCGACCGGCCGCTACGGCTGCGGATACACCACCTGGCCGCCGAGCACTGTCAGCTCCACCCGCGTGTTGCGGATTTGCGCCGGGTCGATGGCCAGAATATCGTCGGACAGCACCACAAAGTCCGCCAGCTTTCCCGGCTGGATTGAGCCCTTGATCGAGTCCTCAAACTCCGCGTAGGCCGACCCCACCGTGTATGCATGGATGGCTTCTTTCACCGTAATCTTTTGCGCCGGAATCCACCCCCCGGGATTTTTGCCATCCAGCGTGCGCCGGGTGGCTGCTGCGTAAATGCCCATCAGCGGCGACATGGGCGCCACCGGCCAGTCGCTGCCAAAGGCCAGCACGGCGCCGGAGTCGAGCAGCGAGCGCCAGGCATAGCTCGTCTCGGCGCGCCTCGCGCCGATCAGCTTTTCCGCCCAGCGGCCATCGTCAATCGCGTGATACGGCTGCATGGAGGCAATGACGTGCAACTGCGCAAATCGCCGAATATCCGACGGCAGCAGGTGCTGCGCGTGTTCTATGCGCAAGCGGCGATCGCGCGGCCCATCGGCTTGCTCCACGCGCTCGTACATATCCAGGATGGTGTGGTTGGCGCGGTCGCCAATTGCATGGGTAATGAGTTGCAGATGGGCGCGATCGCCGCTCAGCATGTCCGCATACATCGCGGCCGGGTCCTGCAGCTCATCGCTGGCCAGGCCGCTGTTCTTCGGATTGTTGACGTAGGGCTGCATCATCCACGCCGTGTCCGCGCCCAGCCCACCATCGGCAAAACTTTTTAACCCGCCAAAGTGCAGCGTGGTGTTGCCAAAGCCGGTTTCAATGCCACGATCCGCCAGTTGCTTCCAGTCCAGCAGACGAACGCCGGCAGAGATTCGCAGATGGAGCTGGCCGGAGCGCTCGAGCGCCTGATAGACACGCAGATTCGCCGGCCCGGTGATGTCATGGGTTGAGCCAGGAAGGTCCTGCACGCTGGTCACGCCGTTGGCAAACGCATAGGCCTGCGCCGCCAGCGTAGCCGCCGTAATCTGCACCGGCGTCAGCGGCGGAATCACGCGCTCAATCAGATCCGTCGCCGCATCCTTGAAAATCCCGGTTGGATTTCCCTCTGCGTCGCGGACAATCACTCCGCCCGGAATATCTTTCGTGTTGCGGTCTACCCCGGCCAGCTTCATCGCCAGCGCATTCGCCAGCAGCATGTGGCCATCCAGCCGCCAGACAGCGACTGGGTTGTCCGGCGTCACCGCATCGATCATCTGGTGGTCGGGGTACTCCGGCGGATTCCAGCCTGTCTGGTCCCAGTTGCCCGACGCAATCCACGTGCCCTTCGGCTGGGTGCGGGCAAACGCGGCAATGCGGTCGCGAAACTCCGCCGCGCTCTTGGCGCTCGGCAGATGCACGCCCGCCAGCGCCGCACCGCCCGCCACCAGGTGCACATGCGCATCGTTAAAGCCCGGTAGCATGCGGCGGCCGTGTAAATCGATAATCTTCGTTTTCGGGCCAGCCAGCTTCAACATCGCCGCGGAGGTGCCAACCGCAACAATCCTGTCTGCGGAAACAGCGACAGCCTCCGCCTGCGGCTGCGCAGGGTGCTCCGTCCAGATTTTTCCGTGAACCAGAATCAGGCTGACGGCCGACTGCGCCCGCGTTACGCCGCCGCCGAGCAGGCAAACGAAAAGAAACATCCAGCAGCGCATACCGCGCCGGGCCCGCCAGCCCCCGTGCGTGTCAAACGCCTGCGAGGGCGCCGTCATCGCCTTCCGGCTACTGCGTCGGCGGAACATATTCCTTCGGCATCTCGACACCCTCGCCGAAAAAGTACCGCTGCATCTGCTCCACCAGAAACTCCTGCGCCTCGCGCGTCCACGGCTGCAGGCGATACTCATTCAGCAGCATCTTCTGGTACTCCGCCCACTCACCCCACGCCTGTCTGGAGACGTTCTCATAAATCTTCTGGCCGAGCTCCGTGTCGAACGGCGGCTCGTCCAGACCCTCCATCTCCTGCTTATGCCGAACACAGAACACCGTGCGTGCCATACACTCCCTCTTACCGCTGGGCCGCGTCCGACGCGGCACCGCGACTCTCTTCCAGATAAATTTTTGTGTAGTCCAGATAATTCTTCGCGTACTGGAGAATCATCGCGCGGTCGCCATCCGACAGCTCGCGGCGCTGCTTGCCAGGAACACCCGCCCACAGGGTGCGCGGCGGCACCACCGTGTGCTCCGGGATCACGGCCCCGGCCGCAATAATGGACCCTTCGCCGATGCGCGCATCGTTCAGAATGCGCACGCCCATCCCGATCAGGCAGGCATCTTCAATCGTGCATCCATGCACCGTCACATTGTGGCCGATCGTTACCCAGTCACCAATCGTCACCGGGTAACGGTGGCGCATCCCGTGAACCACCGAGCAATCCTGAACGTTGGAGTTGGCGCCGATGCGGATCGAATGCACATCCCCGCGCACCACCGCGTTCATCCAGATGCTGGAGTTCTCTCCGAGCACCACATCGCCAATCACCTGTGCCGACGCGTCCACGTAGCAACTGGCAGGAATGTGGGGCAGCTTCCCCTGATACGAGCGAATCACGCGTGAAATCCTCAATAGCTATTCTACGTGGGTGTCCACTCGGATCGGCCCCAGGGGAAATGACCTGGAATCGCAACGCATTGCTCTCGAACTTCGCCGATGCGCCTTCCCGAAACTCCCGAACTGTCTCGCAATACGCTGAGCCTTCGATGACACCATGCGCCCTGCCTCACTCCGCGCGTAGTGCCTCCATGGGATCGACAGACGCCGCGCGGCGCGCGGGGAGATACGCGGCCAGCGCAATGGCGCCCAACGAAATCAACGCGGCGCCAGCGATGCTCCACGGGTCGTAGGAGCCGACGTGGAAGAGCTCTGCCCGGAGATAGCGGCCGAGCAGCAGGCTTGCCGGGATTCCTATAAGAACCGCAGCGATCGAGAGTACGCCTACCTGCCGCATTACCAATCGCACCACCTGCCAGCGGCTTGCACCCAGCGCCATGCGTATGCCGATCTCCCGCGTGCGCTGCACCATGGAGTACGAAAGAACACCGTACAGTCCGATTGCTGCCAGAAACGCGGCGAGCATCCCGAAGCCGATGGACAGCAATGCCAGCAGGCGCGGCGAAGCGATGTTCTCGGCGATCTGCTCCTGCATTGTTCCCAGGCCGTCCACGGGTAATGCCGGGTTGACGCGGTTGACCGCGCGCCGGATGGTTGCACTGACCGACGCTGGGTTCTCCACTGTTCGTACATACACGAATGCCCGTTGTGCATTGCTCTGGGCAAAGGGGATATAGATGGACGGATTCGGCTTCCTCTCCACCTGAATGGATCGAGCCGCCTGCACGACCCCCACAATCCTGACGTCCGGAACATGGCCCGGCCCCGCTCCGAAGCAGAACATCTGCCCCAGCGCTTTACGGGGATCGCCGAAATAGTGACTTGCAAAGATGTCATTGACAACTGCCACTTTTGGCGCACCGGCACGATCATCGGCCGTGAAGACTCGACCGGCCACAAGAGGAATCCCTAGTGCCGTAAAAAAATCCTGACTGACATTATTCGAGTCAGGCGATATATCGTCCTCCGTTTTTGGCTGGTATCCAGCGACCGTAATGTCGCTTCCGGTTGCGTCGCCAGTCAGAACTCCGACGGATGCATAACCCACACTGCTGATTCCGGCCTCGTGGCGGATGGAGTTCGCAATCTGATGCATCCATCGCCCCGCTTCCTCCGGCTGGCCGCCCAGGCTGCGCACGTCGGTAGAGAACTGCATCAGGTGATCGGGCCGGATTCCCAGCGTTGTGGTGCGCAGGTTATACAGTGTCCGGGTCAGCAGAAAGGCAGCCACCAGCAGGACAAAACTCAGTGCGATCTGCAGCGTGGTGAATGTCAGCCGGAGATGGCTCCAACTGCGGGCGTTTTGCTCTGTGCCGTCGTGGAACACGCGCGTCAGGTCCGGTCGCGTAGTAAGCCACATGGCAGGCAGACAACTCAGTAGTCCGGTTGTGGAGACGGCAAGAAATCCAAACAGCAGCAGGCGGGCGCTTTCGGAAAAAACCCGGGGACCAGGGTTGACAGCATCCCCGAACAAAGTGGCGGCTAAGGGGTGTGCGATCGAGAAGCCGAGCGCAATGCCAGCCAGCCCACCCAGCCACGCGAGGAGTAAGCCCTCTGTCAGAACCCATACCAGCAGGCGCCCCCGGGAAGCACCCAGAGCCGCTCGCACGCCGACCTCTCGCGCGCGAACCACCCCGCGCAGCAAAAGCAGATTTGCCAGATTCACGCAGGCAATCAGCAGCACAATGACTGCCATGGCCATCAACACTTTTACTTTAGGGCCGTACTCATCCTGCAGAAACGGCAGGCCCTGAACTCCGCTGGTAACAAACAAGTGCGTATGCAGGAAGGAATTCGTGAACCTCTGCGAGCGGCTCTTAAAAAGTGGCAATTCTTCGCTTCGCAGCGCATGCCACAGCGGATTCAGCGCTACCTCGGCGCGTTTCAACGTCATGCCCGGGCGCAGGCGCGCCACGATGTTGATCCAGACCGCGTCGTGTCGGTTGAGCCAGCTCGTGCCGTGGGTCGGCAACGCCGGCTCCATACTCAGAGGAACAAAAATCTGCGCAGGCATTTCGCGATTTAGCCCTTCGAATCCGGCGGGTGCAACAGCAAAAGCAGATTTGCCAGATTCACGCAGGCAATCAGCAGCACAATGACTGCCATGGCCATCAACG
>JAJZCP010000112.1 GCA_021846065.1 Acidobacteriota bacterium | reverse complement strand
TGAAAGATTGTCCGCGTAGCATCCGCAACCAATCAGGGAAGAATCGCCGACCCGCCCGGGAGCTTTGTTGAGCGTGCCACCGGTTGAGGTTCCGGCAGCAAGATTGCCATGCGCATCCAAAGCCACGGCGCCAACCGTATCATGCGATAGAAGTTCGCCGGAGAAGCGTTCGACCCTTCCACTGAAGGTTGCGTCCGCGACGCCCTGCCGCAATTCATCCTGCGCCTGCCGCAGCCGCTCACGCTCGCGTTCCAGCACCAGCTCCTGATTGTCGATCAGCGGCATGCCATTCGCCTGGGCAAAAGCCTCGGCGCCATCGGCGACAAAGTAGACATGCGGGCTTTTGTCCAGCACCAGCCGCGCCGCGCGAATGGGATTGCGAATCCGCTCGACGCAGGCGACCCCGCCGGCTCGAAGCGTGCCCCCATCCATCAGCAATGCGTCCATCTGCACGCGGCCATCGCTTGTCAAAAAACTGCCGCGGCCCGCGTCGAAGGTCTCATCATCTTCAAGGATGGAAACCGCCGTCTCGACGGCGTCAACGGCAGACGCCCCGCGCTCCAGCAAGTGATAGCCAGCGCTCAGCGCAGCAGCGACGCCGCGCCGGTGCGCCTCCAGCATGTCTTCTGGAATGGCCCAGGCGCCGCCATGCACGACTAGAACGGGTGAGTTCTTGAATGACACAGGCTCATTGTAGAGGGTGCCGAATACTGTGGAAAACGGCGCATTCAGCCGCGCGGCCGGACGGGCGAGAATGAAAGGTAGCCGCGTTAGCGCGGCTGCCCTCTTTCCGGGGCGTTTCGCCCGGCGTTTGCCATGATCGTCACACCGCGACCCCAATTCACGTGGCGCCTGGCCACACGCTCTCTGGTGCTGGGGGAGCGCACGCTGCTTGCCGGCATTCTCAACGTCACCCCGGATTCCTTTTCCGACGGCGGCCAGTTTCTTTCTCCCGCTGCGGCTGTCGACCACGGACTGCGGCTGCTGGAAGAGGGCGCGGACATTCTCGACATCGGTGGGGAGTCCACGCGGCCGGGCACACGGCGCGCGGTCACTGCCGGGGAAGAGATGGATCGCGTGCTTCCGGTCATCGAGCAGCTCCTGCGGGAGCGGCCCGGCTGCCTGATTTCCATCGACACCTATAAGGCAGAGGTCGCCCGTCAGGCGGTCGCCGCCGGCGCAGAAATCGTAAATGACGTCAGCGGCTTTCTATGGGATCCGGAGATGGCGCAGACCTGTGCGAAGCTCGGCTGCGGCGTGATCCTGATGCACACGCGCGGCACCATGGCGGAGTGGAAGTCGCTGCCACCGCTGCCCCATGGGACGCTGGTGTCGCAGGTGATCGCAGAGCTGCAGGCACGGGTGAAGACTGCACTGGCGGCGGGCATTGTGCGCGAACGGCTGGTGCTGGATCCTGGCTTTGGCTTCGGCAAACGGGGTGCGGAAAATTTCGTGTTGCTCGCCGGCTTCGACGCGTTGCACACGCTTGGCTATCCGCTGCTCGCCGGGACTTCCCGAAAGAGCTTTCTCGGTGGCCCCTCAATGAGCCCAGGGCAGCCCCCGCCCGACCGATTGGCCGGAACCCTTGCAACCGTCACAGCATCCATTCTGGCCGGTGCCCACATCGTGCGTGTGCACGATGTTCAGGCCTGCCGGGAAGCTGCTGCGACGGCTGACGCTATCCGAGAGGCCGCCGCCGGCTGAAGTGCACCCTCCGGCCTGCCGATATACGGCAGTGTGACTCTGCCCTCCCACGACGCCGCGCCTGGCAGCCGTTTCACGCTTCAATCCCGCGTCCGTTGGCCGCGGATTGCGATCGTGGCTGCGCTTGTGATTCTGGAAACCCTCCTGCTGGCGCCGCAACTGAAGCACGATGACTTCGATCAGTACTGGGCCGGCGCGCGTCTCTTGTTGCAGCACCAGGACCCTTACAGTCCTGCCGCGCTGTCCCATTTGGAGCAAGCTGCCGGATCAACCGCCCCGCGTGTTGTGGAGCTGATGGTGCCGCCGTGGACGCTTCCAGCCCTTGCGCCGCTGGGCTTGCTCTCCTACCAGACCGCCCGGCTGTTGTGGTTTGCAGCGGGCTTATCGCTGACCATCGCGGCGGCGGAGCTGCTGTGGCAAATCTATGCTGTGCCCGGCTTGCCCGACTGGCTGCCGCTGCTGCTCGCGCTGACATTTCCGGCCAATCTCTCTGCGATCTTCGATGGTCAGATTCTGCCCGTCATTCTTTTTTCTCTCGCTGCCTTCCTGCGGCTCAGCCGTTCGCGGCATTCGATTCTGCTCGGCGTCTCTCTGCTGGGACTTGGAATCAAGCCCCATTTAACGTATCTGGTGGCTCTGGCTGCCGGACTGTATCTGGTCGAGGAGCGCCGCTGGAGATCGCTGCTGACAATTGTTACGGGACTGCTCCTATCCTGTGCGTTGGTTGCGTGGTGGGCGCCGGCAGCGTTTCCGGGCTATCGCGCGGCGGGTGTGGAGACGACGCGCGTCGTCAGCGGCATCGGCGGGTTATTGCGCGCTCACTTCGGCATGCAACACCACTGGCTGCAGTTTGTGCCGTTGCTGCCGGGACTGGCGTGGCTGGCCTGGTACCGTCCGCAACTGCGCGGCTGGGACTGGCCCCGGCATCTTCCCATTCTTCTACTGGCGTCGCTCGTCACCAGCGTTTACGGCTGGTGGTATGACGCTTCGCTGCTGACGGTCGCGCTGATGGCAGCCGTCGTTCGCTGGCGGACTCTGGCACCGCTCCCCAAACGGGTGGTCGCCGTGGGGTATCTGATTGCCGCGGCCGCACAGGCAGCCACACCCATGTTGTCGCTGGATACCCGATTTTACGTATGGATTCCCACTGCGCTGCTACTGCTGTACGTCGCGACAAACGCAGCCCTGTGGCGCCAGCAAACATACGCCCGCTGCCTGGGGTGAGGTTTCCCGTCAGACAGCGGGCGCGTTTTGTCTACTGATCGCCGCCCTGCGGATTCTGCAATGCCGTCAGAGTGCCAAACAAGCCGCCCTGTTCGTGATTCGATCCCGCAGAGAAATAGATGGACGTTGCATTGCCGGCTTTGCCGTCGTTGCCGGGAGCCAGCCCCCAGACGCCATCAATCGTTACGATCTGCCCGTGCGCATCGCGCAGGTAATCCAGAAATTTCCCGGTCACCGGATTGTAGGCAGCGATCCATCCACTGCCAAAATTTCCCACAAGAATGTCGTGGCTGAAGGGACCAAAGTCGCTGGGCGCAACCGCGACGCCCCACGGAGCATTCATCCATGCTCCATGCTGCAGCCGCAGCAGCGGCCTGCCTTCCGCTGTGTAGACGCGAACAAAGCCGAGACCTGGGCCGTCGATCTCATTCTGCAGGCTGGCGTCTTGTTTGGCGTACGTCACAAAAAGATTTCCGCCGATGTTCTGAATGTTGAAGGGCGCAAAGCCATAGGGAATATCGTCGGCATCGAACGCTTCTTCCCATTGAGGCATCCGCTGAAAGCTGGAGTTGAAGACTTCGATTCTGCCCTTCGCAAAATCCGCAACGTACAGAAGCGTCTGGGTGCCGGTCTGGCGGGAATTTACAGTCGCGATCGTCGCGCCCTTAAAAACAGACTTCTTCTGGTGCACCACGATGACCGCTTTATTCGGCTGCACACCAGGATTCCAGCCGGAGATGGTTCCATCCTCGGTGACAAACAGAAACAGTGCCGGCTTGCCCGCTGCTAGCGCGAACCCCTGCGAACCGTTGAAGACGATTCCGGTCGGCGAACCGGGCATGCTCGAATTCGGGTCTGCCGCGGGTACGGTGACAACCAGCGGGAGGATGGAGCCGGTTCCGCTGTAGAGGGTGGACAAGCCGCTATTGTTGTCGGAAATCCACCACGGTCCACCGGAGCTGCGCGCGATGCCCCAGGGATTGACGAGGTTTGGATCCGTGACCGGCGCGACGCCGCTGGCACTTGAGACCAGGTTGGTTTGCTGATACTGATTGGTCGCCAACGGCGGCGGCGGATTCCAGTTTCCTTGATCCTGATTGTTCTGGGCGGAAACAGCCAGTGAGGACGCACAAAGAACGAGGGTGAACAGCGGCACTGCTGGCCGCAGAATTCTTGCGAGATGCATTGGAACCTCCGGAACTCCATACAAAGTACCGGTGCTGTCTGCGATCGTGGGCGCTTTCGATCCGCGAAACGTGGCACGCGGCGGCGCACGGAAACCGTGCCGAGACAGAGTCTAGAGGCTGAAGATGACGTCTGATTGCGAGGTATTTTCTGCGATAAACAATTTGCCGGATTTTTTGGGCATGACTAAGAATGGGCCGGAACTACCGTGCAATTCGTCGGTTTCTGCGCCAAAACGTTCCTCCAACGCTCCGATTCATCCTTCGTTCTGCTCAGACGCCGCGAGCGTTACCGGGCCATCCCAGTGGCTGGATTGCAGCGCGCGGACACTGGTTTCCAGTTGGGCGATTTCAGGAATCTCGGCCTGCGCGATTCCCAGATCGTGCAGTTTTGCTGCCAGGGAAAATACGCTGCCGCGACCCTCCACCGCTCCCACCAGGTCGTTGAACTGATTTACGGCGCTCTTGAGCGCATTTCCCATCTTGAGGAAATGTCCCTGGATTTTTGCCAGCTTCTTGTACAGCTCGGACGCGGCCTCGCGAATCGCAATGGCATTGCGCGTAATCTCCACCTGCTGCCAGCCAAAGGCCACGGCTTTCAACAGCGCAATCAGCGTCGTCGGCGTGGACAGGATGACATTCTGCTGACTGCCCACTTCAATCAGGCTCGGATCCTGCTCGAGCGCAGCGCTGAACAGCACTTCACTGGGCAGAAAGCACACCACAAAGTCCGGCGAGTCCACGAAGCGCTGCCAGTATTGCTTGCCGCCCAACTGGGTCAGATGGGTGCGCACCTGCGTGGCATGCGCCTTCAGGCAGGCCGTCCGCTGCAGCTCATCCGTGCAGGCCATCGCCGAAAGGTAAGCATCCAGCGGCGTCTTCGCATCGATGATGATGGACCGGCCGTTCGGCAGATGAACGACGCAGTCCGGCCGCTGATTTGCCTCCGCCTCGCCGCCGCGCAGAAATTTCTCCACTTCAAAGTCGCAGCGCTCGATCATGCCGGCGAACTCAATGCACCGTTTTAATTGCAACTCGCCCCAGTTGCCCCGCGCCTTGGGCGCCCGCAGCGCCTGTACCAGTTGCGTGGTTTCCTGCCGCAGCGTTTCATGGGTCTTCTGAATATTCCGAATCTCGGCCAGCACTTCGGAGTACGCCGCTGCCCGTTGGGTTTCAAGCTGCCGGGTCTGGACCTCCATCTTGCCCAACGTCTCCCGGACGGGAGTCAAAAGCGTCTGGATGGACTGCTCCTTGGCGGAGAATTCCCGTGCAGCCAGCCCAAGAAACTGCTGGCTGTTCTCTTTCATAACGTCGCCGGCGAGGGACTTGAACGTTTCGGTCAGGGTGCGCCGGGCCTCTGCCAGCAACTCCCGCTCATTGACGCGGGCGGCCTCAGAGGCCTTCCACTGCTCGTCCCGCCGCGCGGCCTCGGCCGTCAGCGCGGTCACCTGCGCCCGCAGGGTGCTCGCCTCCTGCTGCCCGGCAGCGGCCTGGCGGCGGAGATCCTCCAATTGCCGTTCCGCCGCGCTGGCCCGCAGGGAGCCGGAGCGTCCGCCAAGCCACCAGCCGGCGACCGCGGCAATGGCCGCTATCACCCCCAATGCCAGTACAAAACTGATTTCCATGGATGGGCCTCGTATGGGTATGGTAAAGGTTGC
>JAJZCP010000111.1 GCA_021846065.1 Acidobacteriota bacterium | reverse complement strand
GGGCCCGGAGGGATTCGAACCCCCAACCAAGGGATTATGAGTCCCCTGCTCTAACCGTTGAGCTACAGGCCCTGCTGGAGGCGCGGGCGCGCGGCGCGCTTCTTGTTGCCTGTTTCATTGTAGCGGCAGCTCTGGCGTCAGCGCGCGATGCAGCTCTCAGCTCAGCCGCCCAGGCCGTCGGTCGTCAACGCGCGAAAGAGCCAGGCGCGGGCCACCGTCCACTCGCGCTCGACCGTACGCGCAGAGACGCCCAGCACGTGCGCCGTCTCTTCCACCGTCATTCCACCGAAGAATCGCATCTCGATAATCTCTTCCTGGCGCGGGTCCATATCGCGCAGCCTCTGGAGAGCGTCATTGACCGCCAGCAGTTGCTCGGGCGAATCCGTCGTCGGCGTGCTTGCCTCATGCAGCGGCTCCGGCGTAACTCCTCCGCCGCGCCGTGTCGCCAGTCGCGCGCGCGCATGGTCCACCAGGATGCGGCGCATCAGCCGCGCGGCGACCGCCATAAAATGAGCGCGGTTCCGGAACGATGGGCTGTGTTGATCGACCAGTCGCAGATACGTCTCATGCACCAGAGCCGTCGGTTGCAGCGTGTGCCAGGCGCGTTCCCCGCGCATGTAGCCTTCCGCGCGACGATGCAGCTCATCATAGATCAGCGGCATCAGTCGCGTAATCACCGTCTTGTCGCCGTCCGCAAGCCGCTGCAGCAGCGCGGTCACTACGGAAGGAATCTGCGAGGTTTCGATAGCTATTGCTTCAAACTCTTGATCGCTCATTCCCTCGCCCGGTTTCCACCGTCCCTGATGCCCGGCTTTAGCTTCCTGATCCATACCAGATTCTTATCGGCGTCCCTGAGCAGAACGGACAGATCATCATATGCCGTGCTGCCGACCGCCGCGTCTCCAGCCAGCGCCAGTTGTCCTTGCGACAGCGTGGCGGTGGGACAGTTCAGCACGATGCCGCGATGGCCAAGCAGATACTGAAAGTCCTGCACGGCCTGCACATTCTGGCCCATAGCCAGGTGCGCCTGCCCGCGCAGGTAGACAGAATACATGCAGGGTAATGGATTGAAAATACCCAGTTCATAGCGGGTCGAAGACGCCAGCGCAGCGACGGCGCGTGCCGGACGACCAGCCATGACCTGAATACGAGCCTCGATCACTGGAATCCAGTACTGATGCAGCAGCGTGTCCTGCGGATACTGCTGCCTGAGCGCGCTCACCAGTTGCTCCGCGCGGACTGGTTGACCCACGGTGGCGAAGATCAGCGCCAACACGATCTCCACATCCTTGCTGGACCTCGATGCCTGGGATTGCAGCACCGGACGAAGATAGTTTTGCGCCCGCTCCTTCATGCCGAACTCGGCTTCCCACAGGCTCTCCCGCGCCAGAATCAGTGCCGCGGACTCCGTTCGATCCGGTCCCATCGCCTCACGCGCGGCCAACACCGCGATCCGATGCGACTCACGCAGCCTGCCCTGCGAAGCGGCTGTCCTCGCCAGTTGCTCCAGCATCGTCACATCCGGCGGAGTCGCCGCCAGAACGCTCTTCACAATCTGCTGCATCTGCGCGTCATCACGGCGATAGAACGCAATCCAATAGCGATCCCAGTCCACATTGATCTCATGCAGATGCGCGGCTTCAGCCTGATTGAGCACAGCCTCAGCCTCATCCGGACGCTCCATGCTCAGATACACCACGCCCAGGTTGCCGTATGCTTCCGCAAGCGCTGGATTGTTGCGGAGGACAAGATGCAGATCGCGCTCGGCCTGCGGATAATCGCCCATCAGAGACTCGTCCACGGCCAACTCCAGCGGAGCATGATCGTCGCGCGGATAGGCGCGCATCCACTGCTCGTTGGTCTGCATCTCGGCGGGGATGTTTCCCGTGATAATTCCGTCATAGGAGGAGCGAATGTAGAACTGTTCCCACTGCGTAACCCGGCTCGAAAGCTGATAGGCCCGCTTTGCATCCGCGTGCGCCTGCACGATGTCGCCGCGATTCCATTCCTGCGAGGCAAGCACCAGATAGGCAAGCGCAAAATTCGGATCAATCGCCAGGGCACGCCGGAAATACGGCTCCGCGGCAATCTCGCCCTGCTCGTGCTCCAACTCAATCCCGCGGGAGTACGCAAAGAGCGCATCGAGTGAGGATGTCGTCGCATCCTGCACCGCCACGTTGAACCGTCGGCGTCCTGTCTTCGACTCACCGAGGCTCGCGCGCAGTCGATCCGAAAGCTGATCCAGCGCGGAGAGAATCTGTCCGGAATGATCGACCTTCTCACCCAGGCTTGCCGTCGTCTTCCCGGAGACGCAATCTGTCGCCTTCAGCTCGATGCCATAGCCGGGAACGCTGCGAAAGATCGTGCCCTGGATCACGACCTCGCCGCCCTCCCGCGCGCAGACCTGTCGTGAGATTGCGCCAGTCATGCGCACGTCGGCGTTGGCTCGCATATAGGTCAGAGCCTGCTGGATGCGCGCGCGCGGCATCAGAACCAGATACGGAGACTGCCGCAGTGCGGCTTCCAGCGCGATATTCAGCGAGTGGTCAAAGTCCGCATCGCCTGTCGTATTCACAAAATCCGCCAGCACCACCGTAATCGGCTGCGCCGAAACCGGCAGCCGATGCAACCGCCGCCAGAGATGAACGCTCCAAAGCGGAAGTCCTGTAACTCGGGACTGCCAGAACGGAAACAGCACCGCCGCAACATTCACCAGCAGCAGAGCCGTTACCGCAACGCTCTTCCACCGCCATTTCCTTGTCTGCTCTCCGCGATGCAGCGAGCGCGAACGTCGGATCGGTTCGCCAACCTCCACGCCGATTGCATCCAACGCCTCCAGCAGATCGCTCACGTCGGCAAATCGGCGCGTCGGATCCGGATGCAGACACCTGGCCATCAGCCCATTCCAGCGCGGCGAAAGCTCCTCTGCCAGCTTCCCCGGCGGACGCGGCGTCTCCTTCAATCGACGCAGAGCCGCGTATAACGGGCTTTCCGAGGCAAATGGACGCTCCCCCGTCAGCATCTGATACGCCACCAGCCCGAAGGAATAAATATCCGACGCCAGCGTCACCGGCTTGCCCTCAATCTGTTCCGGTGACATAAAATCCGGAGTGCCAAAGAGAATCCGTTCGCTACCTGGAGCAAATGAGTCCTCTACCCGCTTCGGCGTCCACGCCAGTCCAAAGTCCATGATGACGGTCCGCTGTTCGCCATCCGGCAGCAGCTCCAGCATGATATTGCCCGGCTTGAGGTCGCGATGCAGCACCCCGGCCTCGTGCGCCGCAGCCAGCGCGCTGGCAAGCTGGCGAAGAATCAGCAGCGCCTCTTGCTCCGGAATGCGTCCTGTTCTCCTCAGTCGATCCGTCAGCATCTCACCGTGAAGCAGTTCCATGCTCACGAAGACAATATCTTCGCCGTTCATACCGGATGTGGAGGCCGCACCCGATGCCGGGCTGTGACGGAAAAAATCGTAGATGCGGCAGACATTCGGATGCGTCACCTGTCGAGCAAGCTGCACCTCGCGTCGAAACTGCTCCAGAACCTTCGGCGAGCGCGCAATCTCGGCCCGGATCGTCTTGATGGCGACCTTCGTGCGCAGCTCGCAGTCAAAGGCCTCATAGACTTCTCCCATGCCGCCGCTGGCCAGAAAGCGCACAATGCGAAATCGCCCTGCAAGCAGGTCGTCTTCGGCAAAGATATGTGGCTCATTCGGTGCAGGCTCAGCCTTCACGGCAGCCGGAGCAAGCAGGAAATCTCCTACTTTCTCATGCGAATCCAGCAGCTCAGCCACCTGCCGATGAAGACTGGGTGTTGTTGCATTCCGCGCAAGAAAATCCTGACGCTGCGAGACCTCTGCATCGAGCGTCGCCAGGAAGAGTCGTTTGACCTGCTTCCAGTCCTTCGTGCTGGACATGGCCACCTGCGTCTGACAGTGCAATTGAAGTTACTTGTACTAGAACGCCGGGGGTGGATTTTGTCAAGAGGATTGCCGATCTGCGCCGCGGCAGGGCCGACGTTGAGAAAGCCGACCCTGCCACTTTGCCCTGCTGCGGTTTTTCGCCGCCCTACTGCTTACCAACTCCAATCGTCGGGTTCTCTGAAGTGCCGGGCGGAACCGAGAGGAAAAAGAATTTGGACGGCGCGACAAAGTAAAGGATCGTCTGGCTCGTAATGGTTGAATTGGTGCCCAGCGTAGCTCGACCATTGGTACTCACCGAGTAGGTATCCGCCGTCGGTGTGCCGGAGGTCACTACGCCGGAGGAGTTGGTGTCGATGGTGAGGGTGATATTCCCGGCACCGTCGGCAACCGCGACCCCGGAGGAGTAGTTCAGCGCCGGTGCCGCAGCGGAGGAACCGCTGGTCGCCGGTGCGGCAACCATCGGCAGTGTACCGGAGTAGTAACTGCCCTGCGCGGATGCATTGCTGAACGTACCGGTTGTCTGTTGCACAATGCGTCCAATGCCCGTCTTGCTGCCTTCGTCGATCAAAAATCCCTCATTCGGTCGGAAGAGGTAAACGACGATCCCACTGCTGCCGGAGCCGGACGGCGTGATGACGACTCTTCCATTGGTCGACGAGGCCACTGCATAGGTCGCCGAACCCGTCTGCTGGGTTGCCGGCCCGCTGCCATCGGCGACGTCGAACGATGCCGTTGCGTTGCCTGCGCCGTCGAAGTTCACGATGCCCAGTTGCGCATGGGGCGAGGGAGCGCCGCTTTCGGATTGGTCCACGTAGATCACATTTCCAGACAGGGACGACATCGTATACGGGCCACCGCTTTGCTGCTCGATCGTTCCGTAGGTGATGCCCTTTCCGCCCTCGAAGCCGACGCACTCCATGGAGGAAACAGAGACAATGTAACACTCGATGGGATTGGCAGTGCTGCCGCCCACTGAAAGTGAGAGGGTGAAGCGTCCGTTGGCGTCCGCCGCGGAAATCGAGCCGGTAAAGGCCGTGTTGCTGCTCAGGCTGCCTGCATCGTTGGAATCGAAGAGGCCATTGGAGACCGCACCCGAAGCGACGGTGAAGCTTCCGATCGAGACACTGGGACTCAGGTTGGAGTCGAAGCCGGGGAATCCGAAGGCATATCCGCCGGTGAGCGTCGAGGTGGTCAGTTGGGAGGAGTTCTGCAACGCCAGCCCGCCGGTCATCTCCGTGCGGTTGGTGTCGAACTCGACCATCTCGCCCTGGTTTGCGATTCCTCCGGAGACGGTGCCGAGCGCGATGGCGTAGGTAAAGCTGTTCCCGCTGGAATCCTTCCAGGTGATGCTTCCGCGATTATCGGTGCCAACGCTATAAGAGCCGCCGGTAATCGTGGCGTTGTTGTCGCCGACGGTGAGGGCCGGCGTGAGCGCGATGTAATCCTCTTCACCCCCGGTCACGTTGCCTTTGCCATCCACGGCGACGCTGGCGGCCAAAGCCGTATCATAGCCCGCCACCAGAAACGCGTACTGCCCCTGGAGCAGCCCATTGTTATTCGCCGTTCCAGAGGATGTGATGGTGAAAACATCCGAGGCGGATATCGAAGGGCTGGCTACCGAGGTAGCCGTGATCGTCGGCGTATTGTCCGGCGAAGCGGGCACCGACGTCGGCGGCGTGTAGGTCGCACTGCCAGACGTTATATTGCTCAGCGCGCCGCAGGTGGGCGAACAGGCGCTGCCACCCGCCGTCAGCGTCCAGCTTACGCCGCTGTTGGTGGAGTCGTTCTGCACACTCGCGTTCAATGAAACGGCTGCGGCGCCGACTCCGATATTGGAGATGGGATTGATGATCGTCACCTGTACGGAAGAACC
>JAJZCP010000110.1 GCA_021846065.1 Acidobacteriota bacterium | reverse complement strand
GCTGGACGAACTGCGGCGCCGCGCCGGAGCGCTCTGGTAGCACACCGGTCTACCGTCCGCGATGACTGAAGTGCACGCCGCGCTGGCCGCCCGTGCCATTGTGCGCGGCAAACGCCTGATCGCCGCTGTCCGCGGAGTAGCCCTTCAGCAGCGCTGGATTAGGTGTGAACTTTTCTTTGCCGCCATGCAGTTGATCCCGGCTGCTTAACACCATATCGGCGCGGCCCTGGATGGAATGGACTTTACCGCTCACGGTAATGTCCTTGCCCAGCAGCGGTCCCAGATCACCGACCGACGGCGCATCGCTGGTGAAGCTGACGAGAAAGAAATGACAGGCATTGTCGGGCGTATCCGGGCTGCACACATCCAGAAAGTGGATGCCCTGAGCTGTATCCACCACGCGATAGACATGCGCGCGGACGCACACCGTTTTGCCAAGATGATGGATCGCGTGGTCAGCGGGAATGCAGCCTTTCCGCGCTCTGGCCTGAACCGGCGACGCCAGCGCAAGCAGACAGCACGGAACCAGCAGAGCGGTACGCATCGGGGGAGATCTCCGCGTATTGAATTATGCCGAGGGAGCAGGCTCCTTCTCCGCGTCCTTCGCCTGGGGCCGCATCAGCGGAAACAGAATCACATCGCGGATCGAGCGTGAGCCGGTCAGAATCATCGTCAGCCGATCGATGCCGATACCTTCGCCGCCGGTTGGCGGCAGCCCGAAGCCCAGAGCGCGCACATAGTCCTCATCCATCGCGTGCGCCTCGGCATCGCCGCGCTCGCGCTCGGCAAGTTGCTGGGCAAAGCGGTTGCGCTGCTCCACGGGGTCGTTCAACTCGCTAAAGGCGTTGCCCAGCTCAAAGCCGCCGATGTAGAACTCAAATCGCTCCACCCACTCCGGTTCCTCCGGCTTTTGCTTGGAGAGCGGCGAGACGGAAAGAGGGAAGTCATAAATGATGGTTGGCTGGATCAAATGGTCTTCGGCGACCGCTTCAAAAATGGCTGCGATATTGTTGCCGGCGGGAGCACTGTCATCGAACGCAAAATACGTGCCGCTGTCGCGTAAACGATGGGCCATGGCGCGCACGCCGTCTGCGTTGGCAAACTCCGGTATCTCCGGCTTCGCGCCGGCTTTTTCCGGCCAGAAATGGATGATGGCCTCGCGCATGGAATACCGCTGCCAGTGCGCCAGGTCGATCTCGACGTCGTTGAACGTCGTCTTGGTCGTCCCGTTGACTTCCATGGCGACAAACTGGATCAGCTCTTCGGTCAGGTCCATCAGGTCGTGATAGTTCGCATACGCCTGGTAGAACTCCAGCATTGTGAACTCGGGATTATGCTGCGTCGAGATGCCTTCATTGCGGAAGTTGCGGTTGATCTCATACACGCGGTCGAGCCCGCCGACGACCAGCCGCTTCAGATACAGCTCCGGCGCAATGCGCAGGTAAAGATCCATGTCCAGCGTGTTGTGGTGCGTGACAAACGGCCGCGCCGCCGCACCCCCGGCGATGGGCTGCATCATCGGCGTTTCCACTTCCAGGTATCCACGGCTATCGAAGTACTTACGCAGTGCCCGCAGCACCGCCGCACGCTTCACGAACACTTCGCGCACCGGAGGGTTCATGAATAAGTCCACGTAGCGCTGGCGATAGCGCAGCTCCTGATCGGCGAGCCCGTGATATTTCTCCGGCAGCGGCAGCATGGCCTTTGACAGAAATGTCAGCGTATCCACATGCACCGTCAGCTCGCCCGTACGTGTGCGGAACAGGTAGCCGGTCACCCCGATGTGATCGCCGATGTCGAGCAGCTTATACAGCGCGAAGCCCTGCTCGCCGACGGCATCCAAGCGGACGTAAATCTGCAGCCGCGCACCGCCCTGCTGCAACACGGCAAACCCAGCCTTGCCCTGGGCGCGAATCGCCATCAGGCGGCCGGCAACGGCTACGGTGACGCGCTCCTGCTCAAGCTGCTCCCCGGTGGCGGCATCATAGGCTGCATGAATCGCCGGCAACGTATGCGACGCGGCGAAGCGATTGGGGTAGCTCGCCTGCCCCAGCGCTTCCATCTGGCGAAGCTTGTCGCGGCGCAGCTCAAAAACACTCTGCTCAAAATCCGATTCGTACACGAAAGGTTCTTTCCACCTGGTTTGGAATGCACTGCCAGTATAGTGGTAGCTGCCAGCAGCAGCCCGCATGCGATACATTGCAGATCGATCATGAAATTCGACCCCACGGAGTAGGCATGGCAACTGGAGCAATCGAATTTGCGCGCGACAATCAGACGCGCTTCCTCTCAGAACTCAAAAATCTGCTGCGCATCCCCTCGATCTCGACGCTGCCGGAAAATCGTGCCCACGTGCGCCATTGCGCGCAAGTATTGGCTTCCGAGCTGAAGCGGATCGGCATGGAACACATCTCGCTGGTGGAAACCGACGGGCATCCGCTGGTGATCGCCGACTGGCTGCATGCGCCTGGCAAGCCCACCTGCCTCTGCTATGGCCACTACGATGTCCAGCCGCCCGACCCCTTAGAGGAGTGGATCAGCCCGCCCTTTGAGCCGACCGAGCGCGACGGCAATCTGTATGCGCGCGGCGCGGTGGACGACAAAGGGCAGATGTACATGCACCTGAAGGCGCTTGAAAGCCTGATGCGCACCGGCAAGGCGAAGCTGCCGCTGAATGTTCGCGTCATCCTCGAAGGCGAGGAAGAGGTTGGCGGAGAGGGAATCGCGAAGTTTGTGCGCGAGCACCCGGAACAACTAAAGGCGGACTTCGCGCTGATCTCCGACACGGAGATGTTTGCCCCCGGACTGCCGACCCTCTGCGTCGGCCTGCGCGGCATGATCTATACCGAGATTGAAGCCCGTGGCGCCGCCACCGATCTCCACTCCGGCATGTACGGCGGCGCGGCACCCAACCCGCTTATCGCGCTATGCCAGATCATCGCGCGGCTGAAAGATCCCGAGGGCCGCATTACCATCCCCGGCATCTACGACGATGTTGTTCCGCCGTCCGCCGAGGAGCTGGCGGCCTGGAAGTCGCTGCCGTTTTCCGCTGAGGAGTTTCAACGCAATGAGGTAGGCGCGACAGAGTTGACCGGCGAGCCGGAGTTCTCCGTGCTCGAGCGCCTCTGGTCGCGGCCCACGCTGGAGGTGCACGGCATGCCCGGCGGCTTTACCGGCGCCGGCGCCAAAACCGTAATCCCGGCGCGCGCCACCGCCAAGGTGTCCATGCGTTTGGTGCCAAACATGGACGCGGCCCGCGTCTTTGAAAAATTCTCGGCCTACATCTCGTCGATCTGCCCCGCAGGCATTAAGGTCAATGTGCGGCTGATTCATTCGGCCGATCCGATGGTCATCAAGACCGGCAATCCATATATTCAGGCCGCGACCGCGGCGATGCGGGAGGTCTTCGGGCGCGAGACCGTTTTTGTCCGCTCCGGCGGCTCAATCCCCATTGTCGGGGATTTCGAGCACAACCTGCACATCCCCTCCGTCATGATGGGCTTTGGTCTGCCCGACGATAACCTGCACGCCCCAAATGAGAAGTTCAAGATTGCCAATTTTCACAATGGCATTGAAGCGATCATCCGCTTCTTTGAGGGAGTCGGGGCGATGTCTGCGCCCGCGCCCAGGCCGTGACGCCTCAGGGCGAAATCGCGCTCACGGGCTTTGTCCTTGCTGGCGGCCGCAGCGCCCGGCTGGGCCACGACAAAACGCAGCTTCCCTGGGCTAAAGGAACGTTGCTCGATCACGCAGTGGCGCGGCTGGCGCAGGTCTGCCCGCAAGTCTGGGTCTGCGTTCGTCGCTCCTCCGCCGGTCAAAGCCCTCCCGCAGGCGCGGCAGGCTGCATCCCGGACGCAGCCGAAGACGCGGGTCCGCTGGCCGGAATCGTCGCCGCCCTGGAGCACACCACCACGGACTGGAATCTTCTCTTCGCCGTCGATATGCCGTTCGTGCCAGTCGCAGTCCTGTCAGCGCTGGCGGCACGCGCGGGGTCGTCATCGCATGGCTGTGTGCTGGCAATCGGCGATGGCCGTCCGCAGCCGCTCTGCGGCCTCTATCACCGTCGGCTGGCGCCCGGTCTGCGCCGGTCGTTGGAGCAGGGAACGCTCAAAGTAATGGCTGCGCTGCAGCAGGCGGGCGGGCCGCCCGAGTTTTTTCACCCGCAGGCCGACATTCCCGGCGCGGCGCACTGGTGGCGCAACATTAATACAGCAGCAGACTGGCAGGAGGCGCAGCGGCTCGCCCAGCTTCCTTCTGCAGAGAGTGATTCCGCCGCGGCCACTCTTCGGCTATCGTGAAGCTATGCCCGGACCGGAAGTGGCGCCGTACATCGCTTTTGAAAATGTCAGCAAAGCATTCGGCAACAACGTCGTCCTCGACAACGTGAGCTTTTTCGTTCTCCCCGGCGAAACTCTGTGCATCATCGGCCGCAGCGGCGTCGGAAAGTCCGTCTCGCTGCAGCAGATCATGGGCTTTCTCAAGCCCGACGCTGGAAAAATTTTGGTTGCCGGCACCGACATTACCGGCTTTACCGAAAAGCAGATGGAGACCATCCGGCGCAAGGTCACGATGGTCTTCCAGAATGGCGCATTGTTCGACTCGCTGTCCGTCTTCGAGAACGTTGCCTTTCCGTTGCGGGAGCGCAAAGAGCTCCAGGAAGATCAGATCGACCAGATCGTTTCCGGCATGCTGGGCATGGTCGGGGTGGGCGAGATGGCCAACAGTCTGCCATCGGACCTTTCGACGGGAATGCGGCGCGCCGTGTCGATCGGGCGCGCTCTGGCCGCACAGCCGGAGGCGATTCTGTATGACGAGCCGACGACCATGGTGGATCCCATGATGGCGCACCGCACAGCGGTCCTGATTCAGAAGGTCAAGGTGCAGCTCCGCCTTACCAGCATCGTGGTCACGCATGACATGGCCCTGGCGGAAAAGCTGGCGGATCGCGTCCTTTTTCTGCACGAAGGGAAGGCGCATTTTTTCGGACCCGTGCCAGAACTCCTCAAAACCACTGACCCGATTTTGCGGGAGTTCCTGCGTCTGGATGAACGCAGCCTGCCGGACCCAAAACTCTGGCAGCACCGGGCGTCGCAGGGAATATCGCCCGCAAGTGGAGTCAGGTAAACGACTTCGGTACCGCTGCCGACACTCCCGCGCGTACGATTTTCATTGTCATCTGCCTCCCGGCCCGCTAGCATAAAGAGGAATAATCCTTCTGCTGAGGAAAACCCCCAGATGACGGCAAGTGGTTTGCCGGCATCTAACCCGAAAGCAGCTACATTTTTGCGAAGTGCGAGAAGACGGCGGGATCGTATCAGACCGAAACTCGTAAACGCTATTGGCTTTGGGTCAGCATCTGGGTGTTTAGGCGAACCGAATTCGCGGACGGTCAAGCCTTTCCTGACTGGCAGATTTTTGCCATGATCAGGGTACGAATCTGCCCGGGCAAGCGACTCTTAAATTTCGGTAGCGAGTAATCGCAGAATGGCTTCCCCAGATCTGAGTCATTGGCTGCAAGTCCGCAGTCCGGAAAATTGGGTTGAGTTCAGTTCGCACGCGGGGGCAGCACACACCGCGGGACGCGACCGGTCACGCGGTGTCGCCGCGCTGTGGATGGCGCTCGACGCCTGCACCGTGGCTTTGGCCGCCGGGATCGCGACCTATCTCCGCAAAATCAACGTTCTCTCATACTTCGACCACCGGGCGCCGCTGGCTGCCAATCCGTCTTCGTTCCTCCTCTATCTGGCCGGCTTCGTCGTCATCCTGCTGATTGTCTCGAGGGCCCACGGTCTCTACGGTCCGCTGCAATCCTTCAGCGGCTTGCGGGAGCAGCGGCTCACGGTGGTC
>JAJZCP010000109.1 GCA_021846065.1 Acidobacteriota bacterium | reverse complement strand
TCCGGAAAAGCTGCGGATGCGGGGGGATTGTGCATACGCATCTCGCTCGCCGCTTCGTGGTAGTCCGGCGCATCAACCGGCGCTACGGCACCAGAAGCGGACGCAGCATGTGCTGGTCGTCATCCGGGAACAGCCCGGTTGGCGCGGTCACCGTCGAGGGCTGCGAGCGGAACATGTAGTGAACGCTGAAGCCGGCGATCACCGAAGCGTAGTTGCGTGAGTTGTTCGCGCTCAGGAAGCCGCCCGCGAACCAGTGATCGCTGATCTGATACGCGGTCTGCCCCACCAGATCGTAGTTTGGACCGACGCTTGTGATCGCGGGAATCGCCAGGTTGCCCACCGTATTGGCACCCACGACCACGGTCGTTCCCACCTCCAGAGCCTTGTCCAGCGGGAACAGCGGCGCAATGTCGTTGTTGAAGGCCTGAATGCCCAGACTGCCCAGAATCGAGTAGTGCCAGCGCGTCAGATAATGGCCCGTCCACGTCACCGGAATATTTGCCAGAAAGTAATTTTGCGGACTGAAATAACCGCCCTGGCCATAGGTATAGAGCAGCTCGTTCTTCGCATAGCCCATGGCAAAGAAGTTCGCGCCCACATTCAGCGTCCCATACTCCGGATACTGCTTCACGCGCCAGTACGCGCCCAGCGAGCCATCCACACGGTTGTTGGTCTGCACATGATGTCCGGTGATGTACTGACCGCCGATCCCGACATAGAGGCCGGAAATCTGGTCGCCGTGCGCATATTGCAGCGTGCCCTGGTCGGCAACCACTCCACCCCAGATATTGCCCGGAAAGATCTGCGTAATCGAGCCTGGATCCCGCATTCCCGCCCAGGAAAGCTGCGAATCCTTCACCGAATCGCGCACCAGATTGATCGAGAACGGTCCATTGCGCGGACGCCAGAAGAGGCGACCCAGCAGGTTGGAGACCGGAAATCCATACGGCGTCGTTCCCGCGGCAATGGCAAAGGTGGAAAACGCCAACTGCGCCTCACCCTCCATGCCCACCGCATTCTGCTGATTGGGCACCGTCGTATTCGTATTCAGCACAGTTCCCAGCGGCTCCGGCTGCAATCCTACCGCTGCGCCGTTGAGCGTGCTCAACTGCGCCACGCTGTTGCCCGTCGCCTGCCCCGAGTTCAGGAAGACCGGAGTGGCAATCAGCGTAAACCGAGCCACCTGTCCCAGCGGCGCTGAAAGCTCGAACGGTGCATAAAGCGCAGTCATGGCATCGAAGCCAGGCTGTCCGGTGCGATAGTCGATCACTCCGGAGCCGCCCAGCCAGCCGCTGTATCCACCTTCGATCTGCCGCAACTGATTCTCCGCCTCTTCACGCGGACTCAGCACGCGCGGCGCGCGGCGCACCTTCACCCAGGAACCACGCAGCGGCGGCAGGTTGCGCTCCTGCAGTTGCTCATCGGTCAGTCCGGTGGGCTGCTGATCGCTTTGCGCCGGCTCTTCCATCTGCGGAACAGGCACTGTCTGCTGCACAGGAACTGCCGGAGCCATCTGCGGAGCCGCTGCCGGCAATGCGCTCCTGCGACGACGGCGTTTTGCCGGTGGTGGCGTATACGGAAGCGTCTGCTGCTGCTGCACGGGCTGCTGTTGTTGCCGCGCGGAATACGCCGCCGCAGCCGCATCCTGAGCCGAAGGCGTGTACTGCGCCTCACGATAGCCGAGCGTTGCGCTCTCCGGATTCTGTCCCGCGGCCATTTGCGTCGCCGACCATCCCCCGTTACCGCCTGGCAGCTCCATTCCCTGCGTCAGTTGCGAGTCCGTCTCTGAAGCCAGCATCGCCTGCGTCCGCGCCGCCAACGCGCCCATCGGCTGTGCGCTGATGCGCAGCCCACCGACCCCTGCGCCGCCCAGGCCCGGACCGTTTGGCATCGACGCCTGCGGCTCGGTGATCTCCGGCGAAGACTGCAACTCGGCAGGCGGAACCTGCTGCGGAAGCTGCTCGCCCGCATCCGGCTGAGCCGCCCCCATACCGCCCGTTCCGCTCACGCTGCCTGGCTGTCCTGCTCCATCGGTCTGGATCACCGTCTGCCCGCCCGCAGGCAGATGCATCTGCCCCTCGTATCCGGACGATGTCGAAGTATCTGAACCGAGGCTCTTCGCGCCTGGTCGCCTGTGTTGTCGCCGCGCTGTGGCCTGACTCGACTGGGCCTGACTGGACTGGGCCAAACCGGATGGTTGCGCCGCAGCGCCAGTGCTCTCGACAGCGCTGTCGTCCATCGTTCCCGCCGCGGGCAGCGCAGGCGCAACCGAAGCGCTCGACATCGGCTGCGCGGTCTGCGCATACGGCGGCAAGGCCGACATCACCGCACTATTCGATTCTGTCGCCGGAGAGGCCGCCGCATACGCAGACCCCGCATTGCCAGGCAGATTCACCGGCGCTGCGCCGTCGTAAGGATCGTGCCCATAGGAAGGCAGCGGCGGAAGCTGAATCGTGTTCTGAAATGGCCGGTCATCCGGATTCAGCAGCGAGGCAAGCTGGCGCGGCGTATTCGCCTTCCACACCGTCGCACTGTCCTCCGGCCTCACCAGGTCATGCGCCAGCGTATCGGTCGGCGTCACCGGAGCCATCGCCTGCAACGACGCCCGCCAATAATCCGCCGCTCGCGCATTATCGCCACGCACCTGTTCAAATCGCGCCGCCGCTCCCAGAATCGAAGGATCGTGCGGATAGAGGTTCAGCGCATCGCGCAGCCACGCTTCGGCCTGATTCCTGTCATTCGCCGCCAGTGCCGCGCCAATCGCGCCCTGGTAATCCGCCGACGTCGCATTCTGCATGCCGATGCTGCGAAAAAGCGCCAGCGCTTCCTTGGCATGGCCCGCCGTCACATAGCCACCTGCTACCGTGCGCAGCACATCCGGATTATTCGGGAACGCCTGCGCCGTGGCATCCAGCAGCTCCGTTGCCTGCCGTGTATCTCCGCGCGCCACATCCGCCGTTGCCCGTCGCGCAGCCCAGTTAGCCCACAATCCCTGCACCGTCCTGCGCTGCGCAATCGTCAGATCGTTGCGCGCGCCAAGCTGCATCAATGCCGGATACAGCGCGCGATCGTTCTTCGCATTGAACAGCAGATAGGCGCTTTGAATCTCCGCTGCCGCCGGCATCGGTCGATGCGCCGCCCGATAATATCCGCGCACGCGATTGAAATACGCCGTCGCCAGCGCCGTGTCTCCCGCCGAAGAGTACAAGCTCGCCTCTGTCTGCACAAAATCCACGTTCTGTTCCAGCCGCGCGCGCACCGCAGGCGGAATCAACTGAATCTGTTGCAGCGCCTCCGCAGTGTGATTCGTGCTTTGCAGCGTTCCGATCAATCCCTGCCAGGCATTCAGATTGTCCGGATGCTCCGTCAGAATGTGCCGATACAACTCATACGCCTGCTGCGTATTGCCGCGCAGCATATACAACCCCGCCAGTTGCGCCATCAGCGCCGGAGTTGGCTGCTGATGGTTCAACTGCTGCAGATGAATCGAACGCTCCAGCAGGCTTTGCGCAATCTCCAGTTGATTGGCCTGCTGATAGATCGACGCCAGCATCGACAGAAAATCCGGATTGGCCAGCGCCGCATCATAGGTCGTCGGCTGCATCCGCTCCACCACTTGAATCGCAGCCTGATCCTGCCCCATCTGGTGATAGGCGGAGGTCAGTCCCATCCACGCCGGCAGGCTGTTCGGATCCTGACCCAGAATCTGCTGATAGACCGCAACTGCCTGACTGTACTGCTGCGACTGCGTCAACATCCCGGCGTATTGAAGCTGCGTTCCCATCTTCAGCGCCGGATCGTCGGCGGGAAATGGCAAGGCCATCGCGCGCGCCAGCGTCGATTGCGCCAACGCCGTCTGTCCCTGCGACTGATACAGCGTCGAAAGAGCTTGCAGGTAAACCGGATCGCGATTCAGCGTGTTGCGCACGGCGAGGGGAAACCGCCGTGTGGTCTGCAATGCCTGTGCGCCCTGGCCTGCCTGCACCTGCGCCTGGAACAGCCCGCGCCAGTTGTCGGCTGAAGTGGAACGCCTGCGCAGCAGCGTCTGATAGGTGTTGATCGCCGTCGCGTATCGCTGCTCCTTCAGATACAGCCCGGCCAACCCGCTCAGCGCATCCGGGCTTTGCGGACGCATCGCCAGAGCGGCACGATAGCGCTCTTCGGCCAGATCGGTCTCGTTCGCTTTGGCCGCATCCGCCGCCTCGCTCATCGTGTACCAGAAGCGCGAAGTGGCCAGCGCGCTGCTGACCGCGGCGCTGTGATATCCATTCGCGTTCGCCTGGGTGAAATAGCTGACCGCTGCGCCAAAGTTGCTCTGCTGCATCCGCACATAACCCATGCCCACGGCCGCGCGCGGATTGTCCGGACTCTGTTCCAGGATCGCCGCAAAGCGCGTATCGGCTTCCTTCAGCCGATGCGCATTCAAAGCCGCAAAGGCGGCTCGCTCCGCAGGCGTCCGCGCGATGCCGGAGTTCATCTGCGCCAGCTTGTCCTCGTTTTCATGCAGCTTCTGCGCCAGTTCCTTGTCCTGCGGATTGCTCTTCAGATAATCCCGCAGCTCGGTGGCCGATGCCGGATTGGCCGCGTCCCACAGCAGCGCCTGGCGCAGCGCGGTCGCTGCATCGTCCACGCCCTGATTCTGCTGCAAAATCCGGATGCCCTCCGCGCGCGTTCGCGGATCGTAGGTCAACATCCGGCCCAGCTCCACCGCAAATCGTGGATCCGAAGGATTGCGCGCCGCCATCGCACGCATGCCGGCAATCGCTTCATCCCGTCCATCCGGCGTGGCATATAACGTGTCGTAATAAGCCAGGCCGATATCGCCATCCGGCGGATGATCGCCATAGTACTCGCGATAAATCTTCATCGCCGCAACCGCATTGCCGGATTTGGCCAGCGTGCCGGCCATCGCCAGGCGCTGATCCTGCGAGCGATTGCTGTGCAGGCTTTCCAGTTTCTTGATATTCGGATCGTTTGGATTCAGCTTGCGCAGCTTCTCGATGGCCGCGCTCGAAGCCGCCGAATTGCCACTCAGACGAAACGATCGCGCCACACCCGCCAGTGCCTGCGGGTTCTTCGGATCGGACAAGAGAATCTGCTGCCACACCTGCGCCGCCAGATCGGGCCGTCCGCGCGCTTCCAGCGCCTGTGCCTTCTGGATCAGGATGGTCTCAGCCTGGCTGACCTGCTGCGCGCGGACAGGCGCAGCGATGCAGGCCAGCATCAAGACCGGCACCCACGCCGCCGTCCAGCCCAACCATCTCCGAGTTCGCCATCGTCTCAACGATGCTGCCATGGCACGATCAATTCTCCGCTGTCTGAGAAGCGAAACTGCTTCTGCATCCAGCCCACTCCAAACAAGATCAGATTCTGATCGTAGTAGGTTGGAACCTTCCCGTAAAGTCCCGTTTTTTCATCCAGTTGCGATTCTATCCGCTGCATCTGCCGCGTGGCGTCCGCAGAATCGCCCAAAGCCTCCAGAAATGGCAGTACGGCAGCGGAAAAGCCCACAGGGCCGTCGCCCGCCAGCGGCACTCCCAACGCATTCACCTTCTCTGGTGGAGCGCCGTGCTGTGCCAGATAGCCGCTCATCCCGCTCAGGCTTTTCAGCATCTCGCGCCGCGCCGGCTGCTCTGCGCTGGTCATCCCCGCCCACAGATACACGCGGATCGCGTCATAACTGCCCAGCGCGCCCTCCGACTTCACGGCGCTCTCCAGCGACGGCGCAAAGCCCGTCCCTGGCGTATAACTCACCCAGTCCATCGTGAACCCGCCCGGCGAACTCTGCGCGATCAGCTCCGGCTGCTTGAGCGCAATCCCGATCCACGGACCCGCCGGATCGACCTTTGCCAATCGCTCCAGCAGAAACAGCGGCGTGTAACAGGGGT
>JAJZCP010000108.1 GCA_021846065.1 Acidobacteriota bacterium | reverse complement strand
TGTCACCACAAACGTCCAGCTCACCTGGTATCCGCAGATGAAGCACGGTCTGCGCACCTGGTGGCAGCGCTAAGAGCTTGTAGAAAAGCGGAACTGCAGCACTGCATCCATACAAGGCAATGCGGATGCCGGAGCTCCGGCATCCGCATTGCCTTGCGCTCCGCTGGATGCTTTCGCGCGCGTTTCAACAAACTCCTACGCGGACAAAGTCCGCTCGGACACCTGCAGGCGGAAATAAGCAATGGTCTGCCGCAGACCATCATCGAAGGCAACCTGCGGCTCCCAGTCCAGCAACTCGCGCGCCTTGGTGATGTCCGGACGGCGGCGGGGCGGATCATCCTTTGGCAGCAGCTCAAAGCGAATCTCGCTCGACGACGCCGTCAATGCGATGATGCGCCGCGCACAGTTCAGCACCGTCTCTTCCGCGGGATTGCCCAGGTTCACCGGCCACGGTTCTGTAGTGCGCGCCAGCCGCACAATCCCTTCGATCAGGTCATCCACATAGCAGAAGCTGCGCGTGTGCGAGCCGTCGCCGTAAACGGTCACCGGCTCGCCGCGAAGCGCCTGCATGACAAAGTTTGAGACGACGCGCCCATCATCCGGCTGCATGCGCGGACCATAGGTATTAAAGATCCGGACCAGCCGGGTTGCGACCCCGCGATGCTGCCGGTAAGCCATCACCGCGGCCTCGGAAAATCGTTTGGCCTCGTCATAGACCGAACGCGGGCCCACCGGGTTGACGTTGCCCCAGTACCACTCCGGCTGGGGATGAACCTCAGGCGTGCCATAGCACTCCGAGGTGGATGCGTGGAGAAAACCCGCGCCATACTTTGCCGCCAGATCCAGCATGCGCAGCGTGCCTTCGGAACCAACGCGCAGCGTCTCAATACCGCGGCGCATATATTGTGGCGGGCTGGCTGGAGATGCGAAGTTGAAGATGAAATCGACGCGGCCGGGATCGAGAAATTCGCAGGCATCCCGCTCCAGCAGATCGAACCGCGGATCGTTCGCCAGGTGCGCTACATTCGCAAGGCTGCCCGTCGACAGATTATCGACGCCAATCACGTAATGGCCTTCCTGCACCAGCCGGTCCACCAGGTGAGAGCCAAGAAATCCCGCAGCGCCGGTCAGCAGAATACGGCGAGGCCGGCTGGAAGAAGCGTGGAGCGTCCATCCGGCGTCCGTCACGTGTGATGCTGCCGTCAGACGCTCGCGGCCTGCGGCAGCCCCTGCGCCGCTACGCCGGCCCACACAGCCGTACTCCATCCCGCTTGCAGCGACCGTCACTGGATCGAACAGGTTGCGGCCGTCAAGCAGCCGGGGATGGGCCATTGTGCGCGCCATGGCCGCCAGGTCAAGATTGGCGAACTGCGGCCAGTCGGTCAAAACCAGTAGAAGGTCTGCTCCCGCAGCGGCCTCCATGGCGCTGGTGGCATATTCCAGACCGGCATGGGGCGGCATGCACGCAGCCGCTTTTTCCATCGCCGCGGGATCATACGCCGCCACCTGGCCACCCTCTGCCAGGATCAGCCGAACGACCCGCAGGCCGGGAGACTCCCGCACATCGTCCGTACCGCCTTTATAGGCGAGCCCGAGGACGCCAAACCGCCGGCCGTCAATGCCGCCCGTCATCTCGCGAATTTTCTCGAGGAAGCGCAGCGGCTGAATCTCGTTGATGCGCTCGATCGCACCAAGCAGGCTGAAATCGACGCCGCAGGCCTCCGCCACAGTGCGGAACGCAGCCAGATCCTTCGGAAAGCAGGAGCCACCATAGCCAATCCCGGGATGAAAGAACTCGGTGCCGATCCGCTTATCCGCGCCGACCCCCGGAGCAACCTCAGCGATGTCGGCGCCGGCCATCTCGCACAGGTTGGCGACCGCATTTACAAAGGAAACTTTCATTGCGAGAAATGCGTTGGACGCGTACTTGATCAGCTCCGCGCTCTCGCACGAGGTGCGCATCAGCGGCGGGGGCGCCTGTACATTGCACTGACCGGCGATGACATCCGGCCGGCCATAGTATTCCCCGGAGGTCAGCGGCTGGTACGCGACCGCAACCAGATTTGCCGCCTTCTCCGACGAAGCGCCAATGACGATCCGGTCAGGATGAAGAAAGTCGGCAATCGCGCTGCCCTCCCGCAAAAACTCCGGATTGGACACCACGTCGAACCGGTCCGGCGGCACGCCGCAGCTCTCGATCAGCTCCCGCATCCAGCGGCTGGTAAATACGGGTACGGTACTTTTTTCAACAATGACCGCGTAGCCCTGCACGTGGTTGGCTATCTGCCGCACCGCTGTTTCGACGTGCGAGAGGTCTGCCTTGCCGCCCGGCGCCTGGGGCGTGCCCACAGCCACAAAGATGAGTCCTGCCTGCGAGACGGCCCAGGGCAGGTCCGTGGTGAAATGAACGCGCGTTCCGCCCAGCTTGTTGAGCAGTTCGGGCACAAAACGCTCGTACACCGTAACGCGCCCGGCACGCAGTGCCTCAATCTTGTCGGGGTCGTGATCGACGCAGACGACAGAGTGGCCGATCTCGGCAAAACACAGAGCCGCCACCAGGCCGACATAGCCGGCTCCGACGACGACGAGTGGACGGGGTGACTCCATCACTTTCTGCTTAACGGGGATTGACCTCACTCCGTGGCTTTGCCGAGATGATATCAGCGCGGGGCCACCGGACCGCCTTGCAGGCCGGATCGAAATTCGATCCGGTGAATGCTTCGGCATCCCCCCTCATATCCACCAACCGGCGCATTGACGATGACGGCGCCATGCACCTATTCTCAAAGTACGCATACGGTCGTGCCAGCCTCTTCTGTTTTTGCTTCCTCATGGCTGGGTTCTGCCTGCATGCGACTCGATCTCGGAAAGGCAGACCAGCAATCGGGACCGGAAGATCAGAACTGCCGGCGATCCATCGGCACCGGACTGGCGAACGCTGAAAGAATTGCCGCTCAGAATGGCTGTCCCGATCGTTTTCGCTGCGCTCCCCACACTTCCGGATGTTTCAGCACCCCTGCCTTTGCTCCAGGCAGCTAAGCGGTCACTGCGCGCATGAGTTCACCCTCCAATCCATCCCCTTCCGGGCAAGCCGAGTTCAAGCCACGGTCGTTCCAGACCGGCGGCGGCTGGGTGACCAATGAAGAAGGAAACGCGCTCGCCGAAAACCTGCTGACGCTTCGCAAGCGCAAGTGGCTGGTGCTGGCTTGCCTGTTCGTTGGGACGGTGTACGGCGTCATCCGGGCCATTACCACGCCCCGCACCTATTCTTCAGGAGGCACCATTCAGGTAAGTCCCGGCGCCTCCAACGAGTACCGCATCGGCGTCGGCGCTTCCGGACCGCAGGATCTTGGCACCCGGCTGGAAACTGAAGTTGCCATTCTGCAGAGCGATTCGCTGCTGCTCAAGGTCGCCAAAGAGATCAAGCTCGAAGACAATCCCGATTTTCTGGGTCCGAAATCGACGGTCACCCATGTCGATCCGAATAACCCTGGGATTCAGGACTGGATGATCGGCTACCTGCGCGGCGGCCTTTCTGTCGGACGCATTCCCAAGACGCAGTTGATTGCAATCAATTTCACGTGTGGCTCTCCGCAACTCTCGGCGCGGGTGGTCAACACGCTGATTAACGACTACATTGAGCGCAGCTTTCAAACCCGGTACGCGGCCACGCAGCGTGTCTCTCAGTGGCTCTCCACCCAGCTGGATGATCTGCGGCAATCGGTCGAAACATCCCAGGAAAAGCTGGTGGAGCTGCAACGCAAGCTGGGGGTGCTGGGCTTCAGCGATCAGGCCCATAACCTGAATCTCGATACACTCGACGATCTGTCCCGCGCTGCCGCGGATGCGAAGATTCGCCGCATCGTGACGGAAGCGCAATACCGGATGTTGACGACGATGAATCCCGACCTGATCGACGGAAGTCCGTCGGTGATGGGTACGGGCGCGGCCAGCCTGCTGGCCACGCTGCGCAACGGGCAGGCTTCCTTGCAGGCGCAGTACGCGCAACTCATCTCGCAGTTTGGCCCCAACTATCCCGCCGTCAAACAACTCAAAGCGGAGATGGTGCAGAACGACAAGACGATTCAGTCGGAAGAAAAGCGCGTGCTGGCGCAGTCCAACAACGCGTACCGCGCGGCCGCCGTCAACGAGGACATGACGCGCAAGGTGCTGGCGCAGGAAGAAGCCAAGGACTACCAGAAGCGCGATGACATGGTGAAGTTCGTACTCCTGCAGCGCGAGTTTGACTCTAACCGTACCCTCTATGATGGCCTGCTGCAGCGGCTGCGCGAGGCGGGCATCGAAGCGGGCCTTGAGTCCAGCGAAATTGAAGTGGTTGATTATGCGCGGATTCCGCTGCTGCCGAGCGGTATGCGCCGCAGCTCCCGCGTGCTGGCCGGTGTAATGTTCGGCCTCTTTGCCGGCGTGGCGCTCGCCTTCCTGTTCGACAGCATGGATACCAGCCTGCGCAGCGTCCATGACATTGAGACCATCTCGGAGCTGCCCTCTCTGGCTGTCATTCCGCGGGCCCGCAAGGTTCTTCCGCGCAGCCTTACAGAGGACACCCGATCGGCCGCGCAGCGAAACGTCGACGCCATCGGCCAGCCAAACTCGCAGTTTGCCGAGGCCTTCCGTTCCCTGCGCACTTCCCTGCTGCTGTCCGGTGTCGGGCAACCGCCGCAGGTCATCCTTGTCACCAGCTCCACTCCGGCAGAGGGCAAGAGCACCGTCGCCAGCAATCTCGCTGCGGTCCTGGCCTTCCGCGAGGCCCGTGTCCTGCTGATCGACGCCGACCTGCGCCGCCCAACGATTCACAGCCGCTTCGGGATCAGCAGCCGCATCGGACTGTCGACCGTACTCTCCGGCGCCACCACGCTCGATGAGTCGATCCAGACCATCCCGGAGGTGCCGAACCTTTCGCTGCTTCCGAGCGGGCCGGTTCCACCCTTCCCGACGGAGATGATCTCCTCGACGCGGATGACAAACCTCATTGAGGAATGCCGCGGCCGCTTCACGCACATCTTGATTGACTCGCCACCTATCCTGACCATCACGGACGGCCTCGTTCTGGCGCCCTTCAGCGACGCTGTCCTGCTGGTCGTGCGCTACGGCCGCGCCAGCAAGCATTCGGTCCGCCGCGCCCGCGACCTGATGATGCGATCGGGGACTCGCCTTGGCGGAACCGTCATCAATGCTGTCGATGCCGCATCCCAGCGCTATTACGGCTACTACGGATATCAGCGGTATTCCTACACCAACGGCCGTCCGCCCAAGGCTGAAGATGAGCCACGGCGCAAATGGCCCTTCTTCTGGCGTAAGGAGGACTCGTAGTGTCCCGCGACCGCACGCATCTCCTGACCGCGCATTGCGCGCTGCGGCTGGCCCGGCGCGTCTTCGTCGCGCTGCTGGCGCTTTGCCTGCTGCCGGTGGCGGCTTATGCGCAGTATGCGGGCCCGGCTCCAACGCGCAGCGACAGTCCAAATCCCGACAACAAGGGTCTGGTGCAGCGCGCGCCGACCAACATGGAGCCCGGCCGCGCCATTGAGCTGAATCCCGGAGATTTGATCTCGGTCAGTGTTTACGGCGTCCAGGACTACCGGGTAAAAGTTCGCATTGCCGGCAACGGCGTCGTCGATCTGCCCCTGATCGGCGGCGTTCCGGTGGCGGGGTTGACGGTTGAACAGGCCCAGCAGGAAGTGGCCAGGCGGCTCGTCGAGCGCCAGATGATTCTCGCTCCGGATGTGCTGATTCAGGTTGAGGACTCGATGGTGGATGTCATCACCGTCACCGGCGAAGTCCTGAACCCGCGGGCCATTCCTGCGTTTGCGCCCATGTCCTTAATGGATGCGATTGGCGCGACCGGCGGTCTGAAGCCGGAAGCCAGCCACAACCTTACTATCCTGCGCAAGGGAGCGACCGAGCCGCTGCTCGTCATCCTCAGTTCCAACCCGGCCCAGGCCATACAGCAAAATGTTCCGCTCTATCCCGGGGATCGCGTGCTGGTGACAAGGATGACCTGCGG
>JAJZCP010000107.1 GCA_021846065.1 Acidobacteriota bacterium | reverse complement strand
GCCGCCCGTCCGATGTGCCGCCAAATCTGCGCTCCGTGGACGCCGCTCGAAGAAGGGTCGCCGCCCGTCCGATGTGCCGCTCAACTCCGGTCTGGGCCTGCGCGCGGCTTATTACGTTGATTACGATTCGGCCAGCTATTCCTCGCTGCGGCACCATGCGCGGGAGATCGATCTTCTGTTCACGGACTGGCTGCACGTCATCACACCCGACGGCCACCTGACAGCGTTTACGCCGGAAAACCGGCCGTATGCGGTTGTGGATGCAGGCGGTGTGCATAATATCGACCCTGAAAATAAGGTGCAGCGCACCATCGTGGACTCGCACAGCGATGCCGAAATCTTCCCGATGATCAACAACTTTGATCAGTTGAAGGGTGATTTTCAGTCGGACGTCGTCAAGAAGATGCTGATGAATCCCGACGCCCGGGCCCGCTTTGAAAGCGATGCGCTGGCACTGCTGGCCGCCAATCCGCACTATCACGGTTTGTCACTGGATCTGGAGGCCATCCCTACCGTCGCGCAGCCCAGCTATCGCAAGCTGGTCGGCGATCTTGCCACCAGGATGCACGCGCGCAAACTGCGGCTTTATATCAACGTGCCGGTCGATGATGACGACTGGGATTTCAAGTTCTATGCCGCGCACACGGATGGCCTGATCCTGATGAACTATGACCAGCATGAGCCTGCCACCGGGCCTGGGGCGGTCGCCGGGCAGGATTGGTTTGTGCGGAACCTGCGGGTGGCGCTCAAGACAGTTCCGCGCGACAAGCTCATCTGCAGCATCGGCAATTATGGATACGACTGGACGATCACGCTGCCCACGCGGCACGGCCGCAAGTTCGTCCGGGGCCATGTGAAGAATGTCGAAGACCTTGAGGTTCAGGATGCATGGCAGGATGCGTCCGACTCCGATGCCGCGCCGGTGCTGGACTCCGACTCGCTCAACATGCATTACGCGTATGACGATGAAGACTCGCATACCCGGCATGAGGTCTGGTATCTGGACGCCGTAACGGCGTTGAACGAGATGCGCGCAGCGCGTGAGTTGGGCATCCAGACCTTTGCGCTGTGGCGGCTGGGGAGTGAAGACCCGACTTTGTGGAAGATCTGGGATCGACCGCTCGATTCCAATGCAGCGCAGTTGCTGGCGGTCATTCCGCCAGGAGCCGACGTCAACACAGAGGGCGATGGCGATGTGTTGAAGGTGATCGGACGTCCGCAGAATGGACAGCGGACCATTCAGATTGATCCCGACTCCAATCTCGCCATCAGCCAGGAGATTCACGCGTTTCCGGAGTCCTACACGCTGCAGCAATACGGCTATCATCCACACGAACTGGCGCTGACGTTCGACGATGGACCCGATCCGACCTGGACGCCGAAGATTCTCGACGTTCTGAAAGAGAAGCATGCTCTGGGAACGTTTATGGTCATCGGCGGCGAGGCGCTGGATAATCCAGGCCTGTTGAAGCGCTACTATCGCGAGGGCCATGAGATTGGCAACCACACCTTCAGCCATCCCGACATCAGCCAAATCTCTATCAAACAGCTGAATCTGGAACTGAATGGCACTGAGCGTCTGTTTGCCGCGGAGCTTGGGGTGCAGCCGCTGTTTTTCCGGCCACCCTACTCGATCGATCAGGAGCCTGATACCAACGACCAGGCGGCGCCCATCGATCACATTGAGCAGATGGGTTACATCATTGTCGGCGACAAGATCGACACCGACGACTGGAACGAGCATCCTCGCAAAACGCCGGAGGAGATCACCCAATCTGTTCTGAACCAGTTGCAGATGATGAAGACCAAGCCGCAGTTCCGCGGCAGCATCATCCTGCTGCACGACGGCGGCGGAGACCGTTCGGCAACGGTTGCGGCGCTGCCGGTGCTGATCGATGCGCTGCGCGCCCGCGGTTACAAGCTGGTTCCGGTCTCTGCCCTGATCGGCAAGACACGCGAGCAGGTGATGCCGCCCATTCCGCCCAGCCAGCGCTGGCAGGCGCGCATTGACGCGGTCGCCTTCTTCTTCATCTCCTTCTTTCAGCACACCGTCGTTCTGGTCTTCTTCGTCGGGGACGTGCTGATGACGGCGCGCCTTATCATCGTCGGCCTGTTTGCATTGATCGACCGGCTGCGGAAGCGCAAGCCGTATCCGGGCGCGGAGAACTATCGGCCAGAGGTCGCGGTGCTGATTCCGGCCTTCAATGAAGAGAAGGTGATTGCCCGCACCATCCGGTCTGTGCTTGGTTCCACGTACCGGCCGCTGCGCGTAATCGTCATTGATGATGGCTCTACGGATGGCACGCTGGCGGCGGCCAATGCGGCAGATCCTGAAGCGCTGGCAACTGGCCGTCTGGTGGTGCTGACGAAGCAAAACGGGGGCAAGGCCGAGGCCCTGAACTTTGGACTTACGCACGTCACGGAAGATATCTACGTTGGCATCGACGCCGACACGGTCATCGCACCCGATGCCATTGAGAAGCTGATTCCACGCATGGCGGACCCCGCCGTGGGCGCAGTCGCCGGCAATGCCAAGGTGGGCAACCGCATCAATCTTTGGACGCGGTGGCAGGCGCTCGAATACATCACCAGCCAGAATTTTGACCGGCGGGCGCTCGACCTCTTCGACGTGGTGACGGTGGTTCCCGGCGCTATTGGTGCGTGGCGTACGCCGGCGGTACGCGCAGGCGGCGGATATCACGTCAATACGGTTGCGGAAGATGCCGATCTGACGATGAGCCTGCTGCAGCAGGGCTGCAAGGTCGTGTACGAGGATCGTGCGCTGGCGTTTACTGAGGCGCCCGACAACATGCGTGGGCTGATGCGGCAGCGTTTCCGCTGGTCATTCGGGATTCTGCAGGCGGTGGTCAAGCACCGTGGTGCGTTTTTGCGGCATCGTGCCATGAGCCTGTTTGCGCTGCCCAACCTGATTGTCTTTCAGATCATTCTGCCGCTGTTCTCCCCGTTGATTGATCTGATGTTTGTCGCCGGCACCATCCACTATCTGGTCGACCGGCACTTTCATCCGGAGGCAGCGAGCACGGGCAGCTTTGAAAAGCTGATTGCGTATTTCCTCGCGTTTCTGATCGTGGACTTTCTTGCGTCCTGCCTGGCCTTTCTGCTGGAACCCAGGCTGCCCGGCACCAGGGGTGACGGCTGGCTTCTGTTCCACATCTGGATCCAGCGCTTCACATACCGCCAGGTGTTTTCGCTTGTGCTCCTGAAGACTCTGAAGCGGGCCATCGACGGCCGTCCGTTTGCGTGGGAGCAGCAGGTGCGCACCGCCAAGCTGTCCGCTGGAACCCGGCGTGCGACGGAAACCCGGGAATAGCCCGAACAGAAAGCGAAGTCCGGCGAGAGAATAATTGACCCCGCTCAACCCAGCCCGTTACATTGACATCAAAGCCACAATTGCAGGAATTTTTTCTCCGGAGGAAATGCATGACGAAACTCTTTGCGCGCCCGCTACAATTTGCGCTTATTTTGGGGACCACGGCGCTGTTTGCCGCGCCCGGTCACCTTTCAGCAGAAAGCCACATCGTCTCACCGGCGCAGATGCAGAAAGATGTGCTTTCGGCGTCCGCAGTGCGCCAGCAGAATCAGCAGAAGGTGCTGGGTTTGTTGAATTCGGCCGCAGGCCAGCAGGCGCTCCAGTCCGCGCACATGGATTCGCAACAGGTCACCCGCGCCGTCAGCCAGTTGAGCGACAGCGAAATGGCAAGCCTGGCCGCGCGCGCCGATAAGGCGCAGAAGGCCTTCGCCGCCGGTAATATCGACAACCACGATCTGCTGCTGATCCTGGTCGGCATCGCAGCGCTGATCCTGATCATCGTCGCCGTCCACTAATCCATGCACCGCTGCTTTGCGGGTCTGCTGCTGCTCGCCGCGGCTATTTCCGGCGCGCAGCAGCGGCCGCCGGGTGCGGCAGCCTGGATCAACGTACCCTTCGTTTCCCAGACGAAGGATGGCTGCGGATCGGCCTCCATCGCCATGGTGATGCGATACTGGGACGCTCAGCAGCATCAGGCAAACACGGAAGCCGCCGACCCGCTGCGGGTGCAGGCGCTCCTTTTCTCCCCGAAAGCTCATGGCATCTATGCCGACCGGATGCAGCAGTATCTGGCGGCGCATGGCTATCTGGCATTCGCTTTCCAGGGGAACTGGGGCGATCTTGGGCACGACCTCCGGCTGGGCCGCCCGCTGATTGTTGGGCTGGCTGCCAGCGGGCCGCACGGCCCGCTGCACTACGTCGTGGTGGTGGGTGTGGATGCGGCGCACCAATACGTTTACCTGAACGATCCCGCCCAGCAGAAGATGCTGCGCATCTCCCGCGAAGGGTTTGAGCGCGAGTGGAAAGGCACAGACAACTGGACACTGCTCGCTGTTCCGCGACCGTCGCACTGATTCTTCTGCTGGCTGCATGCCGGGTAGCGCAGGGGCAGCAGTCCGTGCAGGATCGAAGAGTTCGCGCCGAGCAGCAACTGCAGCGCGGGCTTGCCCTGGCCGCAGGCGGGCAGTGGCCGCAGGCAGCGGATGCACTGCGCGCGGGCCAGGCGCTGGAGCCGCGGAATCCGCGGTTTCCTGAAGAACTGGCGGGCATCGCCTATCACCAGCACCAGTACCCAGCGGCCAAGCATTACTTGGCGCGTGCACTTTCGCTGAACCCGCGCGATACGTATGCTGCGGACTTTCTGGGCACCATTTACTTTCTGCAGGGCAACCTTGAAGCAGCGCTGAAGTATTGGAACCGGGCGGGTAAACCAGTATTGAGCGACGCCTCCTTTCGCGTGTCCGGCCTGGACCCGCTGCTGCTCGACCGCGCATTCCGCTTTTCGCCGGGAGCCGTCTGGCGGCTCTCGCAGTTCCGGGATACACAAGCGCAACTCACCAGCCTGAATCTGTTTCCGCAGATGCGGTTCGATTTGCAGCCGCAGAAGGATGGAACGTTCGCGCTGGAATTCCAGCCCCTTGAGCGGCCGCGCGGCCTGGCGTGGAATCTGGATGCGTTGGCAGGGTTGCTGCGCGGGCTGCCCTATCTCGCTGTCTACCCGCAGGTAATCAACATCAATCATCAGGCGCTGAATGCCCGCTCCTACCTGCGCTGGGACAGCCAGAAGCGGATGGTTGCGGCGGAGCTCGCAGGGCCGTTGCCCTCGGGACCGAAGCGGCGTGCACGCGTCTACGCGGACGCCCGCAATGAAAACTGGAACATTACGCGCACGTTGACGCCGGGCACGCTCACAACGGCCAGCTTCAATCTGGAGCGCGCTGCAGCCGGCGCCGCCTACGCCTCCATTGCGACGTGGCGCTGGCAGTGGTCGGTGGCAGCGGAATACTCCTGGCGCCGCTATCGTTCGGCGTCAGGCATTCCCGCAACCGCTGGCTCGCTCTTCACCGGCGGATCGGCGCTCGCAGTCGTGGCATCCGGGCACGCGGCGCTCTTCCGCTCGCCGGAGCATCGCTTTACGCTGAATGCATCCGGCGCCGGGCAGCTTGGCAATTTTTATACTGCTCCGCTAGGCCGCTACGCACAGGGCCTGGGCACGCTGCATGCGGACTGGCTGCCCCAGGCAAGCGGGGACGCTTACGAGTTACAAAGCACCCTGCGCGGCGGAGGCACGGCCGGTCGCGTGCCGCTCGATGATATCTACATGCTGGGTTTTGATCGCGACAATCCGCTCTGGCTGCGTGGTCATAATGGCCTGGCAGCAGGCCGGAAGGGAAATGCTCCGCTGGGCGCAAACTTCGTCTTGTCGAATACGGACTTTGACCGCTCCCTGTTTCGCAATCCATTCGCCTCGTTACGGGTTGGTCCGTTTCTCGACATGGGCCTGTTATCCCGTGCGTCGGGCTACTTCGGATCTGCCGGGTGGCTGACAGACGGCGGGGTGCAGGCCAGCATCGGGGCTCTCGGCCGCTTTACGTATGTCTTCGGGTATGGACGGGATTTTCGCTCCGGTGCAAATACCGTGTACACCGCGGTTACGGGCTGGCCCTTTCACTTCACGAATGGATTGCGAAACAGGGAGC
>JAJZCP010000106.1 GCA_021846065.1 Acidobacteriota bacterium | reverse complement strand
CAGGTCTGCGCCGTTGTCATACATGCTGAAGACCGGCAGCGTGTGCCCGGTCGAGACCTCATTTCTTATGGAAGGACTGCTGGCCGCGCGGCAGTACTTCAAAAACGATGGACCCGCAGGCAAGCAACTGTATCAGCAGATCACGCAGCTCTGGGATGGCATTGATTGGCAATGGTTCCGCGCGACCCCGCGCCGTCGCGCGCTCTACTGGCACTGGTCGCCGGACTATGCCTTCCAGATTGCCAACCGGCTGACGGGGTGGAACGAGGTGATGATCGTTTACCTCGAAGCCATCGCCTCGCCGACGCATCCCGTGCCGGCGAGCCTGTACTACAGCGGCTACATCAATCAGAGCCCGGCGCACGTCTATGGCAAGCCGCACACCTACTACGGAATTACTATTCCGATGGATTACATTCCGGGCACGCCAGGACCGCTCTTTTTCACGCAGTACTCCTACATGGGTTTTGATCCGCACCAGTGGCAGGACCCCTACGCCAACTACTTCAACAACAATCGCAATGAGGCCCGTGTCAGCCAGGCATACAGCGTGGCCAATCCGTTCCACTGGAAAGGCTATGGCGCCGACGCGTGGGGTCTGACCGCCGTTGATGGGCCCCACGGCTATCGCGAATACAAGCCGTTTCTCACCGACGATGGCACGCTCGCACCCACCGGAGCCATCGCATCCTTCGCCTACACCCCGGATGCTTCCATGCTCGCGCTCAAGCATTACTACCGCGACCTTGGTGCGCAGCTCTGGAGCATCTACGGATTCCGCGATGCTTTTAATCAGCAACAGAACTGGTACTCGGGGATTACGATGGGGCTGAATCAAGCGCCCCAGGTGGTGATGATCGAGAACCATCGCACGGGTCTGGTCTGGAGGAGCTTTATGGCGAATCCGGAAATCCAGCAGATGATGCAGGCCGTCGAAAAGGCGCGCCCGTGAGCCGACGCCGCGTTGCCGGCGCGATGTTCGCACTGCTGTCCTTTGCAGGCGCATCGAGCGCTTTTGCCCAGACATCCAACACCGGCCTCGACTATCTGCAGGAGCAGCCGGTACGGGCCCGCCACGCCATGGTGGTGACGATCGAGCACAATGCCACCGACGCCGGCATTACCGTGCTGCGCGAAGGCGGCAATGCGATTGACGCAGCCGTGGCCGTGGGCTTCGCGCTGGCCGTCGTGCATCCCGCAGCCGGCAATCTGGGCGGCGGCGGCTTCATGCTGATCCGTATGCATAACGGAGATGCTCACTTCCTCGACTACCGCGAAGAGGCTCCGGGCGCCGCAACAGCCAATATGTATCTGGACGCGCACGGCAACGTGATCCCCGATGCCTCGACCGTTGGCTGGCGCAGCGTCGGCGTGCCCGGCTCCGTGGCCGGCATGGTGGAGGCGGAGCGCCGCTGGGGCAAGCTGGGCGTTGCCCGCGTGATGCAGCCGGCGATCCATCTGGCCCGGGATGGCTTTGTCCTGCTGCCTGCCGAGGCGCAGGAGCTGCATGATCCGCTGCTCGGCAAATTTCCCGAATCGCGAAGAATCTTCCAGCGCAACGGCCGCTATTACCAGCCCGGCGAGCGATTCCGTCAGCCGGAACTGGCGCTCACCCTGCAGCGCATCGCAATCCATCCAGAGTCATTCTATACGGGCAGAATGGCCCGGCAGATCGCCGCAGCGTCAAAAACTGGCGGCGGTCTCATTACCGCGCCAGACCTGGCCTCATATCGCGTGAAGGACCGCATGCCACTGCGTGGCAGCTATCGCGGCTACACCATCCTGAGCGCACCGCCGCCCTCCGCGGGCGGCATTGGCCTGCTGGAGACGCTGAACATTCTTGCGCCATACGATCTGCGTGCGATGCACGACCGCACGCCGTCAGAGGTTCACTTCGTCACCGAGGCCTTCCGCCGTGCGTTTATGGACCGCGCGCAGTACCTCGGCGATCCGGACTTTGCGCAGATTCCCGTGCGGCAGATGCTGAGCCTGCAATATGCCGCTGCGTGGCGCGCCAGCATTCAGCCCGACCGCGCCACGCCTTCGAGTGAGCTTCACCGCCCGCCGGGCTTTCTGCCGCCGCCGCCCGCGCCAGTGGCTCCGCACCACATCTCCAACCAGACCACGCACTACTCGATCGTGGATGCAGCGGGCAACGCCGTTTCGGTGACGACCACGCTCAATAACGGCTTCGGCTCGGGCGTCACGGTGCGCGGTCTGGGCTTTCTGCTGAATGACGAGATGGACGATTTTACGGCCAAACCGGGAGCGCCCAACATGTACGGCCTGCTCCAGGCGGCGGCCAATACCATTGCACCGCGCAAACGCCCCCTGTCAGCGATGACGCCGACGATCGTGTTGCGCAACGGCAAGCTGGCCATGGTGCTGGGCTCTCCGGGCGGCCCACGCATCACCACCACAGTCGCGAACGTGTTTCTCAGCGTTGCGGAGGGTGGCCTCAACATCCAGCAAGCTGTCGATGCGCCGCGCTTTCATCATCAATATCTGCCCGACGTGCTGTACCTGGAGCGCGGGTTTCCAGCGCCCACGGCAGCCGCCCTGCGTGCCATGGGATACACGGTCGCCGCGGATCGGCCGTACTGGAGTGACGCCGAATGCATCGCCGTCAATCCGCAGACCGGCGAACTGGAAGGCGGCCATGATCACCGGCACAGCTTCGGAAAAGCCGCGGGGTATTGAGACTTTTGCCTTCCCGCCGCTTTACCCGCTGATCGCCGTGAGCGTCTGCTGCACGGTCGGAGCCGCTCCTTCGGCAACCTGGCGGGCCCGCTGATGATGAAATTTTGTCAGCGTGGCATTGGCCGCCGCGAGCACGCCGATGCGCTCCACATACGCCGCGAGATTCGCACCCGGAAGCGCGGAGAGAACAAGGCTCGGGGCAAACGTGGCAACATACGCGCGCGCGCCACAACAGCCCAGGCTTAGCGCAGCCTGCCCGGTATTCGCCACCTGCGAAACTACTGCACATGCCGGCCGACCCATGGCGGGCGGAACCTGCTTCTCAACCTGCTGCACAGCTTCACTCACAAACAGTGCCTGGGCTGCATTGCTCAATAGCAGAACGACATCCGGCGGCACCGGTGTTTCTGCCAGCGGCGCGTAAACGATATATTCTGGCCATCGCTCAAGCACTGGAATCATCGGCAGGTCGGCCGGTTGGACATAGCCCAGGCTGTCGAAGATCGTCAGGCACTCCTGCAGCTCGCCGGTCGCTGCCGCAGACAGCGGGAAGTTATGCGTAAAGCTGCCGACCGCGCACAGTGCGTGATCCGCGGGCGAGGTGCAAAAAGCTCCGTCAGCAGCCTTCTGCCAGAAGCTGCAGCCGGCGGGGACTTTGCCGGGATACATGGGTACGTTGGCGGGTGGCGTTTCAACGAAGGCAACGGCAATGGCCGGTTGCGCCAGTTGCAGGTTTGTTTCGAGGGTTGCGGCCATTTGCGCCCAATTGGATTGCACGGGTTTGCCTCTCTGCTATCGACGTACCAAGGGATGGCGAAGATCAGCTTCGCCGTGACGAGGGAGAAGCGCCGCCTTACACGCGGAAGCCGAGATCGCTGATGGCTGCCCGCAGCGTGTCTTCGCTGGCCTGCGCCGGATCGTATGCAATCTGCACCACGCCCTGCGGATACGTAGCGTGAACGGAAGCGACGCCGGGCATGCGTCCGAGCATTGTCTCCAGTCCTACCGCGCAGGTGATGCAGGTAAAGCCGTGAACCTGCCACTGCACGGTGCGAAGCCTCGTGTCGGACGCGGCCGCTGGCTCAACGCGCAGCGCCTCAACGGCGCCGAAGGAAGCAAGGCCGGTAGCGCCGGCGAGCGAGGCAAGCTTAAGAAATTGACGGCGAATCATGGCTTGGGCTCCAGCAATCGGTCTATCGGGCGACAGCATCGCCCGGTTCATATTTCCATGGGGTTGCGATGGTGGCGTGATCGGCGAAGCGCAGATCGGTATATGCGCTGAATGGAATCTTCTTCTTCAAGACGCCGGTCGCCAGCATCATGTCGCGCACTTCATCGAAGTCCGCTTTCTGCGGCTCGAGCGCGTTGTAGCGAATGCGTGACATGGGCTTTGTCAGCGCCCAGCGCAGCAGCTCCGGCTTCTGGTGGTAGTAGTAGCGCCCAACGAAGTCGGCTGCGTCGACGCGATGCGGACGGCTGTTGTCCAGCCAGAGGCCAGAGCGCGCAATGCCATCGACCAGCACCTGCACCGCCTCCGGCCGCTTCTGGATCAGATCTTCGCGCGCAATCAGGATGCACGACATATAGTTCGGCCAGTATTTATCGGCATAAAACAGGATGCGGCCATAGCCGCCCATCTCCGCCTGCGACGGAAACGGTTCACCCATCACGAAAGCATCGATGGCGCCCGCTTCGAGCGCGCCCGATACGTCCGGCGGCGCCATCTCGACCATCTTTACGGAGTCCGGCGGCATCCCGTAGGCCTGCATGGCGCGGAACAGCAGCAGCCGTTCGTCCGAGAAGCGGCTCGGAATAGCAATCGTCTTGCCGCGAAGCTGTCCGAAGTTGTGGATGGGGCCGTCTTTGCGCACGACCACGGCGCTGCCATTCCGATGCCCCAGATACACCACCTTGATGGGCACGCCCTGCGCCGCCAGCGCAATCGCCATGGGCGCCACGATGAAAGCGGCCTGAATCTTGTTCGCGATAATGGCTTCCTTCAACTCCGGAAAGCCCTGAAACATGCGCGGCAGGTACGTTTCGCCGCTATCAGAATATTTTGAGATGTAGTCGGTCACCGGGCAGGTCAGCTGACACGTCACCGGAATGTAGCCGACCACGATCTTCCTCTTCTGTGCCGGCAGGTAGTCGTTCAATACCGCCGTCCAATTAACGTTCAGCCAGCTATGGAGGCCGGAGATCACAACCAGCCACGCAACCGCGATGATGATGATCTTGCTCTTCAGGCTCCAGGCGCGGAAACCGGACGGCGCATTATGACTCATTGCGGAACCCCCAGCGGACGGGCTTGATAGTTTCGAGGCGGCGAAAGATAGCATCCAGCGCCAGACCGATGACCCCAATCAGCAGCATAGCTCCCACCACCAGGTCATAGCGTTTGCCGGAGTTCCGCGAATCGATGATCAAAAAGCCCAGCCCCGAATTGACCGCGATCATCTCACCAGCCACCACCACCAGCCAGCCAATGCCCAGCGCAATGCGAAGTCCAACCAGGATTTGCGGCAGCGCAGCGGGAAATACGACACGCGCCAGCACCTGCGGCGGCGTAAGGCCAAAGTTACTGCCCGCGCGGCGGTAGATCAACGGAACGTTCGACACCGCATCCACGCATGTAATGACGATCGGAAAAAAGGCTCCGAGAAAAACGAGGAAGATTGCTGCATCATCGCCTACGCCAAAGAACAGGATGGCCACCGGAATCCACGCAATCGGGCTGATCGGCCGCAGAAGCTGAATGGCCGGGTTGACCGTTTGCTCGGCGGCCGGGTACCAGCCCAGCAGCAGACCGAGAGGAATGCCCACCCCGACAGCCGCCAGATAGCCGATGGCAACGCGCCGCAGCGAATCCACAATGTCCCGATACAGTACGCCGCGATGGGCAAGCTGGCTTAGCCCCAGTTCCACTTCACTGGGCGAAGGAAAGATACGCGTCCCGGACCACAGCACAGCAAAATGCCACAGCAGCAGAAAAATCGCCGTCGCCAGAATCGGCCACAGCCATCGCTCCATGACGGGGATTCTGCCGGCCTGGTTCATATGCGGTGCGCCAGCCCAATCTGGCCAAGAATGCCGTCGCGCAGTTCAAGATAGCGCGCGGAGCTGATGTCCCGGGGATGCGGCATTTCCACATCCACAATCTGCTGAATGCGGCCGGGCCGCGCGCTCATCACCACGACGCGGTCAGCCAGTTGCACGGCCTCATCAATGTCATGGGTCACAAACAGAATCGTCTTGCGCTCGGCTTGCCATATCTGCAGCAGTTCACTGCGCATCACCATGCGGGTAATGGAATCCAGCGCGCCAAAGGGCTCGTCCAGAAACATCACGTCGGGGTTGGCATTCCTCTCGGT
>JAJZCP010000105.1 GCA_021846065.1 Acidobacteriota bacterium | reverse complement strand
AAGACAAGATTCGCCGCCTGGCTCGCGTACATCTTCGCGGCCATCACGCTGAGGGGCTTGGAATCTTTACGAGAGATCGGTCGGACGGATGAATGCCACTTCGGCTCGCGACCAAACAACTAAGCGTGAATCCAGAATATCACAGATGGAGGAATTCCTTTTGCTTTCGTTCGCATCCGTCTCGATGGAAGCGATTTGCAGAATGGGGAGCATGCGGGATTGAGGTACGATCTCCGGGGGGTGACTGCCCTGATTCCCAAAATGGGAATCAGAAGTGGGGACCGAAACACGGATTCTGGCCGGTGGAGCGAGGATGATTCGTGGGCGTGAGATTGGGTTCGCGATGAGGGGCGGTGTTGAAGTGCTATTGTGGATGCATTCCTATGCCCGCGCTTGCTTCATGGCAGAACTTTTACGTGCTTGTCGGTTCGGCTGCCGGCGCTTTGATCGGCTTGCAGTTTATTGTTCTTGCGCTGCTGGTGAGTCTGGACGGAATTCGTCGCAGCCCCGAATTTGGCACGATCTTTGCCGCCCCCAATATCGTCCACTTTGCCTCGGTACTGCTGTTTGCGGCGTCAGCAGTGATTCCGTGGCCGTCGGCGCGCTGGTTTTTTGTGATCGACGGGTTGCTTGCCTGCGGAGGTGTGGTGTACACGCTGGGCATATTGAGGGGACTCTGGCGCTTGACCGTCTATCGACCGCAGATGGAAGATATGGTTTTTCATGCGTGGCTGCCGCTGGCGGCTTATGCACTGCCGGTGGCCGCTGTGCTGCTACAGGAGTTGCCCGCCGTCGGGTTGTCGGCTTCAGGGTCACAGTATCCGGTCGCGTTTTTTTGCCTGGCAGCGTCGGAGATCATCCTGCTGCTGACGGGCATCCACAATGCATGGGACAACGTGGCGTTCCATGCGTTTCGTGAGTGAGGCGTGCTGGAACGGGCTTGACGGGGAGCAAGAACAGACCCTAGTTGGAGTCGGGTGCGGCGGGGATGGCGTAGTAGCCCTGACGGACCTGAACGTGGAGATCCTGAGCCTTGTCGGCTCCAGAGGGTTCGCTTTGGCAGGCGACAGCGACCTTGCGGTATCCGCCGTTGAAGTCCTGGTTGGTGGGCGTGTAGGTGGCGATGTACTGGGTGCGGAGTTCGTCCTCGATCTGCTGGAAGGCGGCTTCGAGCTTTTTGCCGTTGTTGCCGACATCAATGAGGCGACCGCCGGTCTCCGTCGCGATGCGCTTCATGGCGAAGTCACCGCCGTAGCCGAATCCGTTGTAGAAGCCGCGGTCGGCGATGAGGATGACGTAGACGATGACGTTGGCCTTCTGCGCGGCTTCGATGGCGTCGGCGATCTTGACGCTGCTGCCCTGGTCTTCGCCGTCGGTGAGGATGATGATGGCTTTGCGCCCGGTCTGGATGCTGAGCTTGTCGTTGGAGACCTGATCGATAGCGTCGTAGAGGAGCGTTCCTTTGGGTGCGCCGCTGGTGGGCACGGGTCCGCCGCCGATGCCGGGCACGCCATAGGATCCGCCGCCGATGTTGATCTGAGCCTTGTTCATGGCGCGTTCCAGTTCGCGGGGGCTGTTGGTGAAGTCCTGAAGGAGATCGACGTTGACGTCGAAGCTGACGAGGAAGGCTTCGTCCTGGCGCTTGAGGACGCGGTCGAGGAACTGGGAGCCGAACTGCTGTTCGAGCGGCAGGACGCGCTGCTGGCTGCCGGAGGTGTCGAGCAGGAGGCCGAGGGTGAGCGGCTGGTTGGTGACGGCCTGGAAGGATTTGAGCTTCTGCGGGACTTTGTCTTCGCTGAATTTGCAGTCCTGCTGGGTGAGGTGCGGGACAAGTTCGCCGTTCTGGTCCTTGGCGGTGAAGAAAAGACTGACGAGGTTGACGTTGACGTGGAGAGTGGTGGTGGGCTGGTTGTCTTCGGTGGGCGCGGGGGCGTTGCTGACGGGCGAAGCATCGGGCGAGGGTGCAAGCTGTGCGCGGAGCCGGGGCGTCGCAATGGACGCGAGGGAACAGGCGAGCAGCAGGATGCGAAATTTGGCCGGAGGCAACATTTTTCGATTCCCCGATTCTAAGTGAGTAGACGAGGACTGTCTTGAAGTGGGAAGCAGAGACGAGACTGGAAGTTGCATGAGGCAGGGTTTGGGGTGTGAATCTGATAGTCTGTGCTTTGCATGGAGCAGATGCGCGACTCCGGCCGTGCCACGGTTGATTGTGGCGTTTCCTGCGGTTGTGAAGCGCGCAGAGGGGTAAGGCAAAAGCAGATTCCCTGCCGAATTGACAACGAAGAGGCAAGTGCAGGGTTGAAAGCAGGAGCAGGGCCGGAGTAATAGCCAGAGCAAAAAGGACGGGTTGTGGATCGAAACGTACGTTGGAGATCAGGAGTTGCGTGGGCACTGTTGATGGCAGCCGGAGTGACGGTGGCGGCACAGCAGACAGGTGGGTCAAACGGAGCCGGTGTGCCGGATGCGCCCGCACCCACGGCACCAGCGCCGATGTCTGGTTTGAAGGGACAGATTGCGCCTGGAATGGGGATGCCTGCGTTGCCGAATCCGGATGCGCCGCAGACACCTGCCCAGCCACAAGCCGCGCAGCAGCCTGCGCCGCAGTCATCGAGCGCGGCGACAATGCAGTCGTCGGGTAGTGGGCTGGATAGTGTGCAGAAGGCTCCGCCGGAGCTGCCGCCGCCCGGACAGGGCAATCAGGCTGTGGTGACGACGCTGCGCTCGTATACGAACTTTGTTGTAGTGCCGGTGACGGTCAAGGACAACAAGGGCAATCTGGTCGCGGGTCTGACGTTTCGCAACTTTCAGGTGTATGAAGATGGTCAGCGGCAGGCGCTGCGACTGTTTACGGTGGACCCGGCGCCGCTGTCGGTGGCGTTTGTGATTGACCAGAGCCTGACGCAGGATGTGATGGCGAAGGTGAATGCTTCGCTGGGCGCGATTCAGGGTGCGATGACGCCGTATGACGAGGTGGCGGTCTTTACCTACAACAACGGCGCGCAGGAGGCGACGGGATTTACCGGAGCGCAGAGCCATCGGCTGGAAGCGGTGCTTGCGCTGGCCAAGGCGACGGGTCGCGATGAGGGCGTGCCGGTAAACTCCGGTCCATTGGCCGGTTGCAGCATCAGCGCCAATGGCAATTGCAGCGATCCCAATCTGCAGGTAGGTCGCAGCGCAGGTGGGACGCAGTTCATGACGATTCCCAAGGAGATTCACACGCTGAACGATGCCATTCTGATGGCAGCGTCGAGTCTGGCACGACGTCCGCCGGGACGACGCAGGCTGATCTACGTGGTCTCCGATGGCAAGGAATACGGCTCGAAGGCGACGACGAAAGAGGTCATCAAGTATTTGCAGACCAACCAGATTGCTGTGTATGCGACGCTGGTGGGCGATTCCGCGCGCTGGGGCGAGGGTTATCTGAGCCGGTTCCATCTGCCGTTCCAGATGAATGACAACATCCTGCTGCGGTATGCGCAGCAAACCGGCGGCTCGCTCGATTCGGAGCGCTCGGTGAACGGCATCGAAAAGAGCTACATGCATATTGCGGAAGAGGCCAGGACGCAATACACGCTGGGCTACATCAGCCACGAACCGCTGATCGACGGGAAGTATCGGACGATCGAGGTGCGTGTGGATCGTCCGAATGTGGATGTGACGGCGAAACCCGGCTACTACCCGACGGCGCAGTACTTCCGGTAGGGCATGTTGCCGGTGAATGACGCAATCTGGTTGCATACGACAAGACCCGCTGGGATGGCGGGTCTTGTCGTATGTGTGTGCAAATGCGAGTGCCAGGGGACGACTGGCTGGAAGGACACTTCCGCCGGATGACAGGCGCGTCGCCATGGGCAGCGGTGGGAATGGGCCTGACAGCGGCGACGCTGTGGGGCGGATCGGATTTTGCGGGTGGGATGGGCGCGCGTCGGGCGTCTGCGCTGTTGCTGGTGGCCGCTGGACATCTGGTGACGCTGATTCTATTGCTGCTGGTCTGCCTGGTCGCGGGGTTGCCGTTACCTGCTTCGCATACCCTTGTGCTGGGTTTGCTGGCGGGTTTTGAAGGCGCTTTGTCTCTGGCTCTTTTCTATCGCGCGCTGGCGTCGGGCGCAATGGGCGCGACGGCTGCCGTGACGGGCGTACTGACGGCAGCGGTTCCGGTGGGCTTTGCGCTGTCCACGCAGGGGTTGCCGCGGGCGACGGAGTGGGCGGGACTTGCTGCCGGAGCCGCAGCCATTGCGATGACCGCATGGACCAGCGAGCATGGCACGACGACTCGCGCGCTGGGGATGGGTGCGCTGGCCGGCGTGGGATTTGGCGTGCAACTGGTGCTGCTGAAGCTGGCCGCAGTCGGCGGCGTGGTGTGGGCGATGACGACGGCTCGCGCGGGCGGACTTGTGGGGGTTGGGCTGGCACTGGCGTTAAGCGCAAAGGCCGGAGCCAGGCTGCCGGAGAGTGGATTCTGGCGGATGGGCACGCTTGCCGGAGTGCTGGACGCGACGGGCAATGGCGCCTATATGCTGGCGGTGGGGATGGGGCGGATGGAGGTGGGCGCGATGGTCGCCTCGCTCTATCCTGCGGTCACGATTGTGCTGGCAGCAGGGCTGCTGAAGGAGCATTTGAGTCGGCGGCAGCGCGTGGGAGTGGGGTTGGCGCTGGCTGCGATTGCGCTGTTGAGCCGGTGACGTAGGCGTGAGCCGGAATAGCGGGCAAGTACGACGCAGGAACAAGAAAAACGCCGCGGAAGTCGCGGCGTTTTTCCGATGTGGCATGTGTTTGCCGAGTCCAGCCGTGCGCAGCCGGAGCAGCTTTGCTTACTTCTGTTCGACGGGTTGCTGGGTGGCGACGGGCTGAGCGGGAGCAGCGGTCTGCTGCTGTTGCAGAACGGGCTGCACGGGCTGAGCGGGAGCCGTTGGCTCCGAGACGCCTTTGATGCCTTCTTTGAAGCCCTTCAGTCCCTCGCCGAGGCCTTTGCCGAGTTCCGGCAGTCGCTTGGCGCCGAAGAGCAGAAACACGACAACTCCAAGAATGAGCAGGTGAGTTGGTTGAAATAGATCGCCCATGATTTCCTCCCCGGAGCCGAAACTCCGCGCTTCCGGATTGCGCCGGAAGACTGTCACAAGTATTGTCGCACAGCCGCGGTTCCTGCTGCACAGTCCAAAATGGACACCTGCGGAGAAATAAGCGGCAGGTGCAGGATGGTGGCAGCGTGAGAGGTACGCGCGAGAGAGGAAAACGGATGGATCGTAGTCTGCGATCCGTGGAGAATCAGTTGACGCGAATGGGCTGGCCTAGCCGCTCGGAGACAAGGTTGAAGAAGGCGGCAATGCTCTCCTGCTCGCCGGACTGGAGGCGTCGGTAGACCTTCATGAGCGGGAAGATGTGGGAGCCGCGGACATCGACGGCGGGCATGAGGGACTGGCCGCCGGGGTAGTCGGCCATGATCCACGAGCCGGAGTAGCGCAGGCGAATCAGTTCGCCGAGATAGCTGCCCCAGAGTCGAACTTCGTATTCGAAATCGAGATCGGCGATGCCGGTGAGATCGGAGAGCACGGCCTCAAATGCGTCGAGGGACTGAGGCTGGAAGTCGAGCGACTGTCGGTAGTGCTCGCGGGCAAGCAGGACGGCAGCGGCAGCGTAGGCGGCCATCATGGTCTCCAGATCGGGATAGACAGCCGCTGCAAGCTGCGATTTGACGACGGCGCGATCGGAAGACGAGGAATTCATACCAACTTCAGTGTAAAACGAATAGAAAGCTGTAACCATCTGCGCCGATGCAGCATCGCTAGAGTGTTTGCAGCATGAGAAATCTGTGTGCAGGATGAATTCGAGACGAGAGAAGGGTGCGGAATCGATGCGGAAGAAAGTGACCTTGTTGAGGACATTGCTGGTACTGATGGTTGTGCTTTGCCAAGGAGCAGCCGGAGTGTGCGCGCAGGAGTGGTCGCGGGAGATTTATCCGCCGCCGGGTGAGGCACAGTCTGATTTGACGGCTGCACTGCGGCAGGCGGCGAAGGAGCACAAGCGCGTTCTGGTGGACTTTGGCGGGAACTGGTGCGGGGATTGCAAGGTGCTGGACTACTACATGCACCAGCCGCAGAATGCCGAGCTGCTGGAGCGGAACTTTGTGCTGGTGGATGTGAATA
>JAJZCP010000104.1 GCA_021846065.1 Acidobacteriota bacterium | reverse complement strand
GGCTGGTTGCCGTGGCAACCGCTGAACAGCGCGGCGAACATGAATGAAAACCAAAGACGCATCCAATTCGACTTCACCATCGTCACCCCATAGAATGCAGACAAATACTCACTCCATCATAGAAGTTCGCGGGCTGAAAAAAACATTGCGCAGCGGATCGACCTCGCTCGAAATCCTGAAGGGCATCGATCTCACTATTCCGGCCCGTCAATTCGCAGTCGTCATGGGCGCTTCCGGCAGCGGAAAAAGTACCCTGCTTGGGCTGCTGGCTGGCCTGGACACACCCACCAGCGGCACCGTAGCCATCGACGGCGAAGAGATCGGCGGTTTGAGTGAGGACGATCTGGCGCACATTCGCGCAACCAAGCTCGGGTTCGTCTTTCAGTCCTATCAATTGATTCCAACGCTGACTGCGCTGGAAAACGTGTTGCTGCCGCATGAGTTGCATGCGAAAGACGACGGGCGCGCGCGCGCGAAGGATCTGCTCGCGAGCGTTGGACTGGCCGAGCGGCTGGACCACTATCCGGTGCAGCTCTCCGGCGGTGAGCAGCAGCGGGTCGCACTGGCGCGCGCTTTCATGCTGCGTCCACCGGTCATACTTGCGGATGAGCCGACAGGCAATCTCGACTCTACAACCGGTGCGCGCGTCATGGAGTTGCTGCTGGAGTTGAACCGGCGTGAAGGCGCCACTCTGGTGCTGGTGACGCACGATCCCGCGCTGGCCGCCTACGCCGAACGCAAAATCCTGCTCAAGGATGGCCGTATCGACGCGGATGAAACGATGCGTGTCCCCGAGATTGCAGCGGCCGGTACAACCGTATGACCCCGCCTTCCACAGGATTGGCATGGAGCACAGCGTGGAAGATTGCCTGGCGCGATCTGCACGCTTCTTTGGCAAAGTTTACATTTGTCATCGTCGCCGTTGCGCTGGGCGTAGGCTCGCTGACTGGAATGCGCAGCTTCAGCGTCGTGTTTCAGCGGACATTGCTGCAGCAGGCGCGCAATATTATGGCCGCAGATCTTTCGGCGCGTGATTTCCACGAATTTAGTAGTGCTGAAATCGCGAAACTCGCTGCGCTGCGGTTCAGTGGCGTGCAGCACACGGTAGTCACCGAGACCGTTTCGATGGCATCGACCGCCGCCAATCCCGATCCGCTGCTGGTGTCGCTGAAGGTCATCGATCCACAGAGATATCCGTACTACGGAAATGTGCAACTGGCCTCCGGACGTGCGCTGCATAGTGTTTTGATCGACCATACGGCCATCGTGAGCGAGGAATTTCTGCTGCGCATGCGCACCCAGATCGGCGACACGCTGCACCTGGGCAACTCCCAATTTCGCATTGTCGATGTGGTCCGCTCCGAACCGGACCGCATCTCTTCTTCCTTCGGCATCGGCCCCCGCGTAATGATTACCCAGAGCGCGCTGCCTGCCACCGGCTTGGTGCGTCCCGGCAGCCGCGCCAGCGAGCGGATGCTGTTTCGCCTGCAGCCCACGGTAGACGGGCATCTGGGAATGAGTGTCGATGTGCTCCGCAAGCAGGTTGAGGCCATTCTGCCGGAAGCGCAGGTGACGGATTTCCGCGAGGCCAACCCCGCGCTGGTCGATGGCCTGCATCGCGCTACGGCGATGCTCACACTGGTCAGCCTTGTCACCATGGTATTGAGCGCCATCGGCGTAGCCATGGCGATGCACGCACACCTGCAGCAGCGGCTGGAGACCATCGCCATCATGAAGGCGCTGGGCGCCCGCTCCTCCCATGTCATGCGCATCTATTTTCTACAGACACTCTTTCTAGGTGTCGTCGGCGCGCTGCTGGGGATTGCCGCAGGTTCGCTCGTCGCGCGTGCTTTTCCCATTTTGCTGGAACGGCTGATCTCGCTGCCGGTCGAAGGACATCTGGCGCTCAGCCCAGTCCTGATCGGGATGCTCACCGGAGTTTTGACAACACTGCTTTTCACCCTGCCGCCGCTGCTGGAGATTCGCGATTTTCGCCCGCTGAAAATTCTGCGCCGTGACGTAGAGCAGGACCCGCAGCCAGGTCTTGGCCGGATTTTCCCCCGCGACAGGCTTCAGGTTGCGGTGATCGTTTTCATTCTGCTCGGTCTTGCCGGCATCGCCAGCACATTGACGGCGTCAGCAGTAATCGGCGAATGGTTTGCAGGATCGTTATTTGCCATACTGATATTTTTGTTGTTCGTTTCCTCGGGCGTGCTGGCCGCCGTCCGTTGGCTGATGCAGCGGCGCAGACACTCGTCACCACGGCTGTCTCCCATGGTCCGGCAAGGTTTGACGAACCTGTATCGACCGGGCAATCAGTCGGCAGCCGTACTGACAGCGCTGGGTGTCGGCGTCATGTTGATCATGACCGTGTACTACGTGCAGCACGCCATCGTGCGCGATTTGAACGACACCGGCTCGACCAAGATACCCAATATTTTCCTCGTCGATATCGCGGCAGACGAACTGCCGGGCGTGCGGAAGCTGTTGTCCACGCAACCGGCGGTGCAGGGCGCGCTGGAAACAATTCCAGTCGTGGCGGCAACGATCTCCTCTATCGACGGCGTGCCCACGGACCAACTGCAGATCAAGCATTACCCCCGCCGGATGCTGCGGTCCACTTCCGTGACCTGGGCGGATGCTTTACCGATCGGCGAAAAAATTGTCAACGGACGTTGGTGGACAAGCGACAGCAGGGCACCGCTCCTGGCCGTCAGCGAGCGGGCCGCAGCAGTGCTGCATTTGAAGGTCGGTTCCCATGTCGGTTTTGGGGTGGGCGACCAAAAAAATCGTAACCACAGTGGCTGCGGTGTACCACTCCGACGGCCAGCATGTCTACGCCCGCAGCCAGTTCATCCTGCCCAGCCGCGTGCTCACCGGCCAGGCGGTGGCATGGTATGGCGCATTTCACGCTGACCCTGCCCGCGTCGGAGATGTCGAGCGCAGCCTGTTTGCCGCATATCCCACGGTCACGGTCATCAATGTCGCGGATGTGCTGGAGATCGTCCGCAAAGTGGTCGACCAGATCGCGTTGATCATCCGGTTCCTCGCCGGCTTCGCCATGCTCTCCGGTGGAATTATTCTGGCATCGAGCGTGACCGCAACGCGCTTCCAGCGGGTCAGGGAAGTGGCGATCCTGAAATCGCTCGGCGCGCTGCGCAAACAGATCGTCTCCATGCTGAGCGTCGAATTCTGGATGCTGGGCGCGATCGCCGGCACAGCGGGCGTCGTCTTTGCGCTGCTGCTCTCCGCCATCCTGCTGCACAAACTGGATGTCGGCTTTCACCCGCGCTGGACTATTTCGCTCGGGGCGATGCTTGCCACCGCGATCCTCGCCAGCGTCACGGGGTGGCTGGCATGCTGGAGCATCCTGCAGCAAAAGCCGTTGGAGGTCCTACGGGAAGAATGATGTATCGGCAAACTTCGCACCTCGGCTATCCCTAGGGCGTCCTCCGCCACAGCCATTGACCGCAAACCGCGCTGCCAATATATTCAAGAAGGACGCTGTTTCGCCACATGCGTCATCGTACTGCCCCTTCGTTCAATGGTAGGACAGCTGACTCTGAATCAGCATATTGGGGTTCGAATCCCTGAGGGGCAGCCATTCTCGCGCGCATATCCGCGCCATTCCAATCCAATCGCCACATAATCCTTTTCATCCGGCGCAATTTGCTGCAAAATCATGTGCATGATGCGAACCTCATCCATTCTTCGCCGCTCTCTGCCCGTCGTGGTCGTTGCGTGCCTCGCTGTCGTTCTGCTGCCTCTCCACGCGCAGACACCTTCTTCCGCGCAGACGAAAATTCTTCAGCCCGAAGACCTGAGCCGCACCATGCCCGGCACAGTCTTCTTTCGCGGCCAGTCCGCCAGCGTGCAACTGCGCAACACCTACGGGTTGCGTCTTCCAGACGGTGCGCTCGTGATGGCGGCGCTGGTTGACAGTTCCGGCTATTCCAGCGGCATCCAGCAAAAATATCAGGGCTATATCCTGAGCGAAGTCGCATTGACGATCAATGGAAGGACGCTGCCTGCCGGAGCGTATGGGTTCGGCATGCGGGCCAACGATAATTTCGTGGTGATGGACCTGGGCGCGCAAGACATTCTGCAGACGCAGTCGCATACCGATGCCGCGCTGTCTCGTCCCAGGCCGCTCGCGATAACAGCGGGCCAGCACCCCGGCAGCTTTCGCCTGTATGAAGGGAAGAGATACGTTTCCATTGGACTCAAGTAAAATCGCGGGGTGAGTGCCCCGCTGCAATTTTCTTCGCGTAGCCAGTGGAACCTGCAAGCCACAAGATATGCGGAAACGCTCCAGGCTTTGCGCACCGGCAGCGCGCCATTCTTCGACCTGACAATTTCGAATCCGACGACGTGCGGTTTTCAATATGACAGTGTCGGCATTTTGCGAGAACTGGGACGGCCTGAATGTCTGGAATATTCTCCCGACCCTCGCGGCCTGTTGCAGGCGCGTGCCGCCGTGGCGCAATACTACGCGGAGGTTGCTGCCGCGCACGTTTCATCCGCGCAGATTTTCTTGACCACTAGCACCAGCGAAGCCTACAGCTATCTCTTCCGGCTGCACTGCGATCCAGGCGCGGAGGTGCTGATCGCGCAGCCCAGCTATCCCTTGTTCGAGTATCTCGCCGATCTGGACGATGTCCGTCTGATCCGCTGTCCGCTTTTCTACGATCACGGATGGCATCTGGATCTGGCTGCATTGGAAGCGCGCATCACGCCGCGAACGCGGGGCCTCATCCTGGTGCATCCCAATAATCCAACTGGACACTACACTTCCCAGCAGGAAAGGGAAGCGCTGGAACGGATTTGTCTCCTGCACGGACTGGCGCTGATCGTGGATGAAGTCTTTCTGGAGTACGCGCTCGATCCATCGGCGATCTCGGCCGGCGGAATCGGCAGCTTCGCTTCCGGTGAACATCCTGTGTTGACGTATGTGCTGAGCGGGTTGAGCAAGGCCGCGGGCCTGCCGCAGATGAAGGCCGCATGGCTTGCAGTCATGGGGCCTGACGATTTACGACAGGAAGCCAGCGCGCGCCTGGAGGTCATCGCTGACACGTTCCTGTCCATGAACGCGCCTGTGCAGCAGGCAATGCCGTACATGCTCGCGAGCCGTCGCGGCGTGCAGCGGCAGATTCTGTCGCGGGTGCGGGAGAATCTGACGGCCCTGGATCGCTGTCTCCAGAGCGCTCCAGCGCTTTCGCGCCTAGAAATGCAGGGAGGCTGGTACGCCGTACTTCGCGTGCCGTCGCTTCTCGGTGGAGAAGAGTTGGCAATTCGGCTCATGCAGGAGCAGCGTGTCGTGGTCCATCCCGGATATTTTTATGGGTTCCACGGGGATGGCTGGATTGTGGTCAGCCTGCTGCCCTCCACGGAAGAATTCCTGGAAGGCACCATGCGTCTGGCCCGCTTCTTCGGCTAGCCGTGATCTGACCTTCAGGAATTCGTAAGAAACGGATTGGTCTCTCGTTCCACGCCAATGCTGGTGATGGCGCCATGGCCGGGAATCACGCGAGTTGCATCCGGCAGAGTGAGCAGACGCTCGTGGAGCGAGCGTAAGATTTTCCTCATGTCGCCTCCCGGCAGGTCGGTGCGGCCAATCGACCCGGCAAACAGGGTGTCGCCAGCCAGCAAAAGCTGAGCGGCTGGCAGGTGCAGGCAAATGCTGCCTTCCGTGTGGCCGGGTGTGTGCAGAACTTCTGTCGGCTGCTCGGCAATTTTCAGCGCCAGTCTGTCGTGCGCGTCGGCGTCCGGTGCGCTGACTTCCGGCGTGGCCACGCCCAGCCAGCCGGCTTGCATGTCCATCATCTTCAGCAGCGGCAGGTCGAGCTGGTTCATATAAATCGGCGCGCCAGTCAGCCGTTTCAGGCGGACCGCGCCGCCAACGTGATCGATGTGCGCATGGGTGATGAAGATTTGTTCGACCGTCAGCTTGTGCCGGGTGAGCACTTCGACGATTCGTTCGATGTCTTCGCCGGGATCGACGACGGTGGCTCTGCGCACCGACTCATCGGCGAGAACCGTGCAGTTGCAGGCGAGCGGCCCCACGGCAAGCGTTTCCAGGATCATGCCAACGGCCCGCTCGAGCAGTGCAACATGGACTCTACTTGCGCGACGCTGGAACGGAGTGGGTCGGAGCC
>JAJZCP010000103.1 GCA_021846065.1 Acidobacteriota bacterium | reverse complement strand
CAGCGAAGACCGCCCACCATCGCGGGCGGTAATCGCCTCTTCCGCTACTGGTTCACACGGCGCATGGTCGCTTCCGGGTACCGTGCGCCGGCTGCCACTCCCTTCGGCGCCACTTCCTCCAGACGGTCACGGTCTTCCTGGCTGAGCGTAAGCTCCGCCGCTGCGGCGTTTTCCTCGAGATAATGCTTCTTCGTGGTTCCTGGGATGGGCACAATATCGTCTCCCTGTGCCATGACCCAGGCCAGCGCCAGTTGTGAGGCAGTGCAGCCCTTTTCTTTTGCCATCTGGTGTACCTGCTCCACCAGTTCCAGATTGCGCTGAAAATTCTCCCCGCTGAAGCGGGGATGATTGCGGCGAACATCGCCTTCGGGCAAATCCTCCGGCTTGCGGAAGCGCCCCGTCAAAAAGCCGCGGCCCAGCGGACTGTACGCGACAAACCCCACTCCAAGCTCCCGGCATGCCTCCAGCGGTCCGTCTTCCGGGTCACGCGTCCAGAGAGAATACTCCGACTGCAGCGCCGTGATCGGGTGTACCTTGGCCGCTCGGCGCAGCGTGGCCGGAGCGGCCTCCGACATGCCCAGATAGCGCACCTTACCCTGCTGCACCAGATCCGCCATCGCGCCGATGGTGTCTTCAATCGGCACCTCCGGGTCGACACGATGCTGATAGTAGAGATCGATGGTCTCAATTCCCAGGCGCTTCAGGCTTGCATCACAGGAGCTGCGGACATACTCCGGCCGGCCGTTTACGCCGCTGGCGGCGTTGGTCTTTGGGTCGCGGAAGATGCCGAACTTGGTTGCCAGCACCACGGAGCCGCGCCGGTCGCGGATGGCCTTGCCGACCAGAACCTCGTTGGTGTGCGGCCCGTACATATCCGCCGTGTCGATAAAGTTAATGCCCAGGTCAATCGCGCGGTGAATGACGGCGATGGATTGTGCGTCATTGTTCTCGCCGACGTAAAAATCCGACATGCCCATGCAGCCGAGGCCCATGGCTGAAACTTTCAGGTCCTTGCCCAATATCCGGGTACGCATTCGAATCAATTTCCTCCACTGTTAGCAACAGATGCCGCCGGACGCGCTGGCGGGTTGAAAATTTTGATTTGCTTCATCGACAGCGCACACAATCACATACACTGTCTCTTCCCGATGAAAAAGCTGCGCGTAGGCATTCTATTCGGTGGCCGTAGTGGAGAGCATGAAGTCTCGCTGCTGTCGGCCGCGTCGGTATTGCAAGCCATTAACCGCCGCAAGTATGACGTGCAATTGATTGGGATTGCAAAAGACGGGCGCTGGCTGACCGCGGATGATGCTGGCCGGCTGCTACCGCAGACCCACGCGCCCCAGAAGCTGCGCGCGGGCGATCCTGAGGCGACGCCCGGGGCGGCGCTGCTTGAACAGGGTTCCGAGGTGCTGATGACGCCGGTGCCGCACATCAGGGCCGGCAGCGACTCGGCGCTTGCCTCGCTGCGCGCCAGCGCGGAGTCTTCGCTCAACGTGGATGTCATCTTTCCCGTGCTGCATGGCACCTTCGGCGAGGATGGTACCGTCCAGGGCCTGCTGGAGCTGGCCGACATGGCCTATGTCGGGTCCGGCGTGCTGGGCTCTGCGGCCGGCATGGATAAAGACGTGATGAAGCGGCTCTTCCGCGCCGCTGGGTTGCCGATGACAAAACACGTCACTGTTCTGCGCTCCGCCTGGCAGCAGCGACCCCGGCGTGTGAAGCAGGAGATCGAGGCTGCGCTGCGCTATCCGGTATTCGTCAAGCCGGCGAATCTCGGTTCGTCCGTCGGCATCAGCAAGGTGCATGACGCCGGGGAGCTGGGCGCGGCGATGGATCTGGCCGCGAAATATGACCGCAAGATCGTGGTCGAGCAGGGCGTGGGCGGCAGCCGCGGCAAAGCACGGGAGCTCGAAGTCGCCGTGCTCGGCAATGATGATCCCAAGGCCTCGGTGGTGGGCGAGGTGGTGCCCGTAAAGGAGTTTTACGACTACGAAGCGAAATACCTCAGCGAGGGCTCGCAGCTCATCATCCCGGCAAAGCTGACGCGGGAAGAGACCGCGCAGGTGCGCAAGCTGGCGCTGGACGCCTTTCGCGCCTGCGATTGCGCCGGTATGGCGCGCGTCGATTTTCTGATGGAGCCCGGCGAACCCCGTGCCGGCCGCAAGCGCCGCATGTATCTCAACGAGGTCAACACGCTGCCCGGCTTTACCGCCATCAGCATGTATCCGAAGCTCTGGGAAGCCAGCGGCGTTGCGTATCCTGACTTGATCGACCGGCTTATCGAGCTGGGGCGGGCCCGGCACCAGGAGATGCGAGCCAGCCGCTACGCGCTCTAGCCGGCAGCAGGCGGCTGCAGAGGAAGAGTGCCGCAGGCAGGCTCAGCACCGCGGCATGGCGCGTAAGCGCGAAGCCCGCAAGGTAGGGCAGCGCGGCGGCCAGTACGATCCCCAGATAGAACCATGCGCGCTCGCGGAGTGCTGTTGATCCGCGCGCGACATCCCGAGCGGCCAGTATGAGCGACGCCCAGAGCAGCAGCCGGAACAGCAGCATGCCGGCGACGGTCAGCTCGCCCAGCCAGCCCGTATAGTCGCGTGACCCAATCTTGCGCGGAGAAACAAAAAAGACCCAGCCCTTGCGCGCTGCGGCTGCCAGCGTGCGGCCAGGGTTGTGCAGCATAAAGTCTTCTGCCGCACGCATGTGGAAGCGGTTGAAGGCCCACTCCCGGGTAAACAAATGGCCCGAACTGAGGGAAGCATCATAGCGGTCCAGCCCGTCCTCAGGACCCGGCGGATAGCGGTCAAGAAATTCGCGGTAGTTGCCCTTGTGCAGGTTGATGCCGTCCAGGCTGGTTCCCACGGTGAAATGGCCACTGCCATGGAGCGCGTACAGCCCCCAACCCAGTGGGCCGCAGAGAAACAGCACAAGGATGGCGGTAGCTTTGCGGCGATCCGCCGCCAGCCAGGCCAGGGACAGAGCAAGAAAAAATGCCACCGCGATCATCGAGCTCTTCGTAAGGTAAAGGGCCAGCAGGGCAAGACCGCTCACCACCGTAAGCGGCCAGGAGAGCGTTCGTCGCTCGGTGAAAAGAAGCACCGCAACGGCGAGTGTCAGGAAGCAGAAGCTGTACCCTTCCTCTACCTGCATATTGAGCACATCGATGAACTGCACCGGCAGCAGCAGCGCACTGAGCAGGAACAGCAGGCACGCTGCCCGGGTGCGGTTTGACCGTGCCGCCAGCGATTGCAGGCAAAGCATTACAGCAGCCGCGACCGGAAGCAGAACGAGCGCAATCTTTGCGGCTTCCACCGCAAGAAAACGGCCGGAGAAAAGGCGCTCCAGACCGGCCAGCAGCAGCGGAGGCAGCGGCATGCGCGCTGCGTGATAGCACAGCACGTTGCCTGGAATGGTCATTCCGTCACTACAAACCATGAAGCCCTGGCCGTGCGCCAGATTTTCCGCCAGCGGGCCCATCAGGTTCGAAAGGTCGCCAACCGCATGCGGCGACATGGGATAGAGCAGCGCGATACCCAGAGCGCCACCGAGCAGGGCAATCCCATAGAACGCCAGCGCCCATTTGACAGCCGAGGAACGGCTTGAACGCGTCGGGGCTGTCGTTTCAGGGAGCACAGCTTTCAGTGTAAAGAAGCGCCTGCCCACGGCCCCATCTTCTGGCCGTGGTTTTCAGGCCGCGCAGCCAGGTCATACAATGGCGAGCATGACCTTGTTGGACGCTCCACGATACGACGCGCGCAAGGCGCGAATCCGCCGCAACATCATCATCGGCGTCATTATCGCGATCCCGTTCATCGCCTTTTTCACCTGGTTCTGGTGGAACTGGCCCGAGGAGCACGCGGTCAACCGCTTCTTCAGTGCGATCGAGGTCAAGGACTACTCCAAGGCCTACGGTATCTGGAACGCAGATCCTAACTGGCAGCAGCATCCCCAGCAGTACTCCACCTATCCGTATAAGGATTTCCTGTCGGACTGGGGCCCGAATGGCGAGTATGGCGTCATCACCAAGGCGCATGTCGCCGTTACCAAGGAGTACGGCAACGGCGTGGTGATCGGGGTACGGATCAACGACAATCCAAAGACACTGTTCCTCTTTGTGGTCCGAAAAACGAAAACAATTGGATTTTCGCCGGTCGATCTGCGGTATTAGCCGAGCTGCGGCGACTGAAAATCCGGCACTACGCCGACGCTGCGCAGCATGCTGGCGACACGCGCCAGCGGTAGTCCCACTACGTTGAAGTAGCATCCTTCCACACACGGAATCCACTGGGACGCCATGCCCTGGATGGCGTAACCACCAGCTTTGCCAAAGGGCTCGCGGCTGCGGACATAGGCAGAGATTTCGGCATCGCTGATCGGTGCCAGCGTCACCTTCGTTGTTTCCACGCCCGTCAAACGCTCGGCACCCGCCAGAACACAGACTCCCGTCATTACCCGGTGGGCTCGGCCGGAGAGCATCCGCAGCATGCGGCACGCGTCACGCTCATCTTCCGGCTTGCCAAGAATTGCGTCGCCGCAGACGACAACGGTATCCGCGCCCAGAATGGCTGCATCCGTCGGAAATCCTCCGAGCCGGGCGACAGCCGCTGCCTTCTCTTCGGCCAGCCGCTGCGCCAGGGCCTGGGCCGCTTCGCCGGTCCTGGGTGTCTCATCGACGGGAACGGTGTGGACAACAAAATGGAAGCCGGCCTGCGCAAGCAGGTCGCGGCGTCGTGGGGAGGCGGAGGCCAGCACAAGCATGGATCGATTATCGCAACCGGAGCGCCGGGAATCTCGTATCGTATTGGCACATGGCTATGGACGCGATTGCTAGTGACTGTCTCACGCGGCGGTTTGGGGAGTTCACCGCGGTTGATTGTGTTTCGCTGCAGGTGGCGCCGGGTCAGTTTTTCGGATTCCTTGGACCCAACGGCGCCGGCAAATCCACGACCATCAAAATGCTGACCGGCCTGCTGGCGCCCACATCCGGCACTGTCCGGCTGCTGGGCGAGGCGCTCCGTCCGGACGCCTACGCGCTGAAGGGCAAGATCGGCGTGCTGCCGGAGGGGATGGCGCTGTTTGAGCGGCTGACGGCCCCGGAGTATCTGCGCTTCGTGGCCGGCATGTACGGCCTGGATCGCGACGTGACGGCGACGCGCACCCGGGAGCTGCTGGAATTCATGCATCTGGACACCACGCAGGGCAAGCTGATCGCTGACTTTTCGCACGGCATGAAGAAGAAGCTGGCGTTGGCGGCCGCCGTAATCCACGGGCCAAAACTGTTGTTTCTCGATGAGCCGTTTGAAGGCGTCGACGCTGTGGCCGCCGGCACGTTAAAGACGATGCTGCAGGGCATGATCCAACGTGGCGCCACGATCTTTCTTACCTCCCATGTGCTGGAGATTGTCGAGCGGCTCTGCTCGCATGTTGCCATCATTGCCAAAGGAAAGATCGTGGCCCACGGATCGCTCGAAGAGCTTCGCTCCGGCGCTGGCATCCAGATCGCCGGTCCTGGCGGCAACTCGCAGCGAACGCTGGAAGACATTTTCCTCTCGCACGTTGGCTCCGAACCTGGGGCGGCCAGCGCGGAGCTGTCATGGTTGTAAGCTGGCGTGATCAGGCGGCCGCTGTCCTCCGCATGCGCCTTCGCATGCTGGCCAACGGCACGCGTACCCGCAGCGGGAAGTTCGAACTGACGGCGCGTATCTTCTGGAGTGCCTTTTTCCTGTTGCTCTGGCTTGCCGCCGCGCTGGGGCTGGGGTTTGCCGGTAACGCATATGTGCGCGAGGGCCACTTCGGGGAGCTTGCGCTGCTGCTGTGGCCGGTGTTCGCCATGTGGCAGTTTCTGCCCATCATGCTCGCTTCCTATCGCGAGAATATCGACCTCACGCATCTGCTGCGCTTTCCGCTCAGCTTTCCGCGCTACGTGGCGCTCTTCGTCATCTTCGGGCTGGTTGAGCTCCCGGCAGCTCTGGCCACCATCGCGCTGTGCGGCCTTTACATCGGCATAGTGGCGGACCGGCCAGAGTTGTGGGCCGCTACGCTGGCCGCATTCGCAGTTTTCGCTCTGTGCAATCTGCTGCTGACGCGCGCGATCTTCGCCTGGCTCGACCGCATGCTGGCCCAGCGGCGCACACGCGAGCTGCTGGGCATGCTGTTCCTCTTCGGATTTCTTGGGCTGCAATGGCTGAACCCCGCTT